>CAYWJR010000036.1:0-15188 GCA_964458615.1 uncultured Alphaproteobacteria bacterium | reverse complement strand
AATCCCGATCTGACGCCGCGCACGATCAAATCGATCGTATCGGGAAATTGACCCAAAAAAGCGCGGTTGCGTTTGGCTATTAATCGGCCGATATATTTGTGCGGCAACGCCAAACCAATGATTATAGCTACGAAAAACGCCGCGATTCCGGCCATATGAAATACGAATTTGGCGAATAAAAATGCAACCAGTGCGATGCCGATATTGGCCATCAAATATTTTTCAATCGGAATATCGCGGCCGGTGCGCGCCAAACGGTTACGCAATTTTTCCGGACGCGGCAAGAATTTGTTGGCCAGAGTGTTCAGAATCCCATGATTTTGCGCGCCCGTGATGTCGATCAGCGATTTTTGCGTGCGGTCTTTTCTGCTGTTGCTGTCTTTATTGGCAATCCGGTCGATGCGTTTGCGCACATTTTTTCCAGTCCCCATGGTTGGATCCATCATTCCGTACGCGACGTACATCACGCCCAAAACGGATGCGAATATAAATATCATGCCAAGCGGGGTTGCAAGGAAGCTCATTACGACATCGCCTCCAACAAGGCTTTGTGTAATCCGAAATATTCGGCCTTTGGCGTGAAATGCGGGCGCACGCCGCCGGGTTTGAATTGGCCGATCAATTTGCCGTTTTCGTCTTCGCCGCTGAATTCATAAGTGAACAAATCCTGTGTGGTGATGACTTCGCCTTCCATTCCGATGACTTCGGTAATGTGGGTGATACGCCGTACGCCGTCGCGCATCCGGCTGACCTGCACGATCATATCGACCGCCGATGCGATCAACATGCGCAAGGCGCGGGACGGCAAATTGGCGACCGCCATGCCGACCATGTTTTCCAAACGCATCAATGTTTCGCGCGGTTTGTTGGCGTGCAAGGTGCATAACGATCCATCGTGGCCGGTATTCATGGCTTGCAACATATCGAATGCTTCTGATCCGCGCACCTCGCCCATGATGATGCGGTCGGGGCGCATACGCAGCGAGTTTTTAACCAAATCGCGCATGGTGATTTCGCCTTCGCCTTCCAAATTCGGCGGACGGGTTTCCAACCGCACAACGTGCGGCTGCTGCAATTGCAATTCGGCGGCGTCTTCGATGGTGACGACGCGTTCGCCTAAATCGATCATGCGGGACAGGGCGTTTAACGTGGTGGTTTTACCCGAACCCGTGCCGCCGGAAATGACGATATTCAACCGGGCGCGGGATGCGATTTTCAGAACCGTCGCCATTTGCGATGAAATCGATCCGTTTTTCACCATGGTGTCGATGTCGATCTTTTTCTTGGAAAATTTGCGGATCGAAATCGACACGCCGTCGATCGCCAGCGGCGGGATGATGATATTGACCCGGCTGCCGTCTTCGAGGCGCGCGTCGCAAAGCGGGCTGGATTCGTCGACGCGACGGCCGATGCGGGTGACGATTCGGGTGGCGATATTCATCAAATGCTGGTTGTCGTTGAACTTGACATCGGTCAATTCCAATTTGCCCTTGCGTTCGACATATGTTTGATTGGGTCCGTTGACCATGATGTCGGAAATCGAATCGTCGGCCAATAACGGTTCCAGCGGGCCAAGTCCCAGCATGTCGTTTAACAGCATGGTGACCAAATCGCGCTGTTCGGCCAGATTCAAATGCAGTTTCAATTCGCCCAAAATTTCGCCGACCACGGCGGTCAATTGCTTGGCCAGCTCGCTGCGTTCCAATTTCGCGGCGGCGGCGATGTCGATGCGTTGAATCAACAGCGGCTGGATGCGGCGTTTCGCCTCGTCCACTTGTTCGCGCGCGATGGTGGCCTTGCTGACGTTCTCTTCGGGCGGCGGCAAATGCTGCTGCGTGGCTTCGACCTCGCTCATGCGCTTCAACCGCATGCCGTGCGCGCGTTCCAAAACGTCGCCCAGCAAGGATGCAACCAATTGGCGTTGTTCGCCGATTGTCAATTGCTCGCCTTGTTGATTCAACAATTCCATGACCACCGCGCCAATGCCGCGCGCCAGTTCTTTGGGGTGGATTTTCGATGCGAAAGTCGTATCGATTTTTTCCACCACTTTGGGCAATAATCCGTGCCGCAACGATTCTATTTTATTCGGCGGCAAATACGATGCGACCGATGCGTCGAATTCGCTTTTGCCGCCCGTTTGCATAACGCTGCCTGGCGAAGGCGGGGCAGGTTGCGCCGGCGATGCGGAATCGCTTTGCGGCATCGCTGCGGTTTGGGGGGCGGTTTGGGCGTTTTCGGGCGGATTGGTGCGCGCGGCGTCCGCGCCCGGTTTCGCATCCGGAGCGGGTTTGTCGCCAGACCTTGAGCCGGACAGGCGCGGTTTTAACCGCGCCAGCGGATCAAAGGTTGAATCGGGTGTTTCTGCCATTCATCTTACCCATTTATTTTTTTCCTAGCAGCCCCATTATCGAGGTCATTTTTTGCGGTTTTTTCTTTGTTGCCTGTTTTCCGGCAATCATTTGGCATAGTTCGCGGATCGTGCCCAA
This sequence comes from uncultured Alphaproteobacteria bacterium, assembly GCA_964458615.1. GTDB lineage: Bacteria > Pseudomonadota > Alphaproteobacteria > SHNJ01 > SHNJ01 > SHNJ01. Next base: position 12,702 of record CAYWJR010000036.1, on the reverse strand, counting down.
AGCCTTGCTTGGCGTGCTGGCAACGTTAGATCCCACCGCGCTGACGGGTTTTCCGGCGTTGCTGGCAATCGCCACCTTGGCGTCGTCGGACACGATAAAATCGATTTTACCGTCGATCCCGCGTTCGAAATCTTTGGCCGTGATTCCAACCGCGGAATCCAAAACGCGGTTGGCGACGATTTTAATATCGCTCTTTTTGTTGATCTGTTTGATTTTCGCAATCAAACGGACGGTATCGCGGATGCCGGCCAACGATATGTCCGATACCAAAAATATTTTGCTGGCTTCGGGAATGATCGAATCGAACAATCCCAAAACTGTGCGCGGCAAATCGACGATGACATATTGAAACCGCCCGCGCATTTCCGAAATCATCAACGCGATCGCGGCCGGATCGGGGTTGATTTCTTCGTCGATCGGTTCTTCGCTGCCCATCACGTACAACCGTTCGGTCGCTTTGACCAACGCGGATGTTACGAATAAACTGTCGATGCGCGACGGGTTTTTCAACGCCTCGCGCAATCCCGGGCTGGGTTCTATGTCAAGCGCCAGGGCCGAACTGCCATAATGAATATCCATGTCCGCCAATGCGACGGAATATTTGTATTCTTCGGATAAAATCCAGGCGGAATTGACCGCAATCGTGCTGGATCCGACGCCGCCGCGCGCGCCGATGATAACGATCAAATCGGCTGTTCCCGATTTTTTTTCTTCGCCGGCCGAAAAATGCGCCGCCGATATAATCGATTGCTGCAATGTTTCTTCGGTCAACGGCTTGATCAGGTAATCGGCGATACCGGCCGCCAGCAATTTGCGGAACAAAACAACATCGTTGGTCGCGCCGACGCCGATCAGAGTAATTCCAGGCGCCAGTTCGCGCAGTTTTTTCGCGTCTTGTTCGGGATCCGGGCTTTTGCTGAAATCGACCAACAACGCCTGCGGCGCGGCGCCCTTGTTCAATAAATTCAATGCTTCCGCGACGCCACCCGAATGCACGGCCGCGCTGGGCCAGTTTTTTTCAACTACCTGGCCGATTACTCTTTGGTCGCCTGGATCATATACAAAGGCGACGAATTCGGGTGTCTGCTCGGTCATATCCTGCCTGTTGGAAACTTATATTATTCGTTGAGCGTAGTCGGCGTCTCCTTGGTCAATTCTTTTACTTTGTCGGTGCGGTAACGTTGGATCGACAATACCGATCCTTGGGCGTCGGCTGGGCTCATCGGCGCCGGGCTTACCAAATCCATCGGGTTTGCGACCATCGCGCCCAAATTGTACGCGTTGGCGCAATTATAATTGCTGTATACCGTGTTGCCGTAATCGCTGCCGCCCGGTTTCTGCCAATTCGGGCAATCCGGCATGACCAATTTCGGCGTCATACGGATAACGCCGACCTGATCTGCGCCGATATGCGGCGGGTTCGCGGAAATGCCCGGATTGATGTCCAGTTTGCGCAAAAATTCGACCACCGATTTGCTTTGGTTGGCGGCTGCGTGCGCCTGATCGCTGTCCAATCCGGCGGTGAAACTGACACTGATCTGCTCGCCTTTTTTCGGATCGAAATTTTTGACAAAAGATTCGATGGCTTTTTGTTCTTCGGCGCCGATGTCGGATTTTCCGGGCGCGAATTGCACGGTGTAAAACATCGGTTCCTGTTTCAAAGTATAAGAACGATTCGGACCTTCGAACGAATGCAATTCATTCGTTGTCAAACAGCCCGAAAGCGAAATCATGCAACCCAGCATCATGGCCAGCGTTGCGGATTTTTTGGCGACTTTGGATGCGAATGTTTGCATGGGTTACTCCATCACGAATCCGGCGGTCGGAACGGCCGGTTGGGGTTGTTTGCTGTCCAACATGCTTTGGTTGCCGACAACGCGTTCGAAATCGGTCGGCAGGCGCATGCCGGTTTGCGGAATTTGCAACGGCGTGCTGGACGGTTCGACCAAATACGGGGTCGCGATAATGACCAATTCGGTTTCTTTGCGGCGGAACCGGTCGGATTTAAACAACATGCCCAAAATCGGCAAATCGGCCAGGCCGGGATATTTATTCAAATCTTCTTGGCTGTTGTGCTGGATCAATCCGGCCAATGCAATGCTTTGTCCCGATCCTACTTCGACCGTTGTTTCGGCGCGGCGGGTTGTGATGCCCGGAATGGTCAAATTGTTGCTGCGGATCGCGCCTTGGTTCGATAATTGGCTGACTTCGGGGCGGATGCGCATAGAAATGCGGTTGCCACCAACGATGGTCGGCGTGAACGCAAGCCCGATACCGTATGGTTTGAATTCGATCGAAATTTTGCCGTTATCCTGGCCGACCGGAACGGGGAATTCGCCGCCGACCAAGAAATTCGCGGTTTCGCCCGAAAGCGAGCTTAGGTTCGGTTCGGCCAAAACGCTGACCAATCCTTCGTTTTCAAGCAAATCGACCACGCCGTTCAAATCGTAATTGCTGCCGTCATAACGGCCCATCAACGAATTGTTGGTCAACGACACGTCGGGATCGCTGAACCGTGTGTTGAATTCGCCGCCGCTGTATGGAACGCGGCCGCCAACGGCCAGACCCAGCAAGAAATTGCCGGCGGCCTTTGGATTCAATAAATAATCCCAATTGAATCCGATATTTTTCAATGTGTCTTTGGAAATTTCGGCGATGCGCACGCGCAAATTGACTTGGTTTGCGCCGATGACTTGCATGTTGTTGATGATCGCATCGTCGCTGCCGACGAATTTACCGGCCAGCTGGCGGATATTTTCCGCCTGAACCGCCGTTACGGTTTGTCCGCGCAAAACGATTCCGCCATCCATCGATTCCACTTCGACTTTGGCGTCGGGGGCGATTTTGCGGATGGATTCTTTTAACCGCGTCAGGCTGTAATTCACGACCACTTTGCGGCTGAATAAAATTTGTTCGTTGTTGTCGACGGCGAACAATGTGGTTTCGCCCGCCGCCTTGCCGAATACGTAAACCAGGGTAGGGGATTTCACCTGCACGTCGGCGATTTCGGGGTTCGACACGAACACGGCCGATGCTTGTTTTTTCAAACGCACCAATGCGCCGCCATCCAGATCGATCGAAAGATACTGATCATCCGCGGCGATGATTTGAGCCGACGGATGATGGATTGGGATCGATAAGAATAACAGGAGGCAAAAAAAGAATTTTAGGACTAATACCGCGGGGAGGCGCATCATGTTCCACCTTTGATTAAAATAACGTCTTCAACGCTGCTGCCTCGTACCACACTGGTGACCGACGGTTTTTGGCTTGGGCCAAGCAGATAGCTTGCTTCCGTATCCCAGGTAAAGCTGGGCTCGGCATTGTTATCTGCTACCGTTTCTGATTGATCCGCGGAAAGGCTGCGAAGGGAAAGGGATAACTTACCCAAATCCGCAACCAATGCAAGTTTTTCCGCTTGTTTTGCCGTAACTTCCAACGTCGCTGTTTTTGCGACTTTGGCTTCGGGCTTTTGGTCGTCGACACGTTGGTCGACCGCCAATACGCGAATGTTGTTTAAAATCGTTTCGCTGGCGCGGCGGGATTTTTTCGCGCCGCCTTCGGCCGTTTCTTGAATGCTTTGGGTCAGCAACACATCGACTTTATCGCCGGGGAATATAAATCCGCTGATGCCGGTTGTTTCGTTGATTTGCACCGAAACCGCGCGCATGCCGGGGGTTAACACCGCGGCCATGAATCCACGGTCGTTGGTTTTAATCAAACGGCCATCGGTAATGGGCTCGCCCGCGGCAATGCCAGAACGGACTACGGCGCCTGCAAATTCTTCGGCAGTGCGCGCGCCTTTTTTCAAATACGCTTCCGAAACATTATCGGATGGCCATACTTGCCATGTCAATTGGTCGGGTTGAATGAATGTACCGGCGGGCATGGCGGTTTTGGCCACCAAAATGGACGGCAGGTTTTGCGCCACTTGTTTGGGTTCTGTCGGTGCGGCAGGTTTTGTTGCCGAACGCACGCTCATGGCGATTGCTCCCGCTAGAAAGATTGCTACGCCTAAGAATATCAGTCTACGAATGTCCATGGCTTCACCCTACTGTGTAAGAGTTAACAAGAAGTTGACAGGCCGTCACCAGACAGCCACATGCAATGGCGACCCCATAGGGGGCGTATTGCTTTAGGTACGGAGATTTCTGTGTAATATGCGTGGGTTGCGGTGTGTGTGATTCGGATGTCACGGCATGCGGTTTGTTTTTGTGCCAGTAACGCATTGCCAGCAATATGCCGCATAAAAATCCGCCCGCTATCGAAACGATCAGGATAAAATTCAAAATCTGTCCTGGCGGAACCCATAACAACGACGTGGTTAAAAATTTTACGTCCCCGCCGCCCAACCATCCGCGCGAAAACGCCTGGTATCCCGCCAACAACGCAATCACCGCCGCCAACAGCGAATAATCCCAACCGGCGATGTCGGGGCGGGCGAATACATGCACCGGCCACAATGCCAATAACGCCAACGGAATGATGTTGGGGATTTTATAAAAACGCCAATCGGATATGGCCGCGAATAATGAAATTGCGGCGAACAGGTAAATTGTCAGGGTGTATATCCATTCCATCGGCGGTAAATATCCAGAAGGCGTATCCAAATGTGATCAAAAATATTTGAATCGGAGAAAATCAGGACTTTGAACGGGCTGCGGGGGCCGCCAGCAAGAACGCCGCACGACCCCCGTTTCGGTAAATCAATAACGTCTGAAAATTATAGTGCGTCGTTCAAGCTGGTGGAAATTTCGCCGAATACAGTGTTCAACGAACCTCCCACAGCTTGGAAGCCCGCAATAGCGGCGACCGATACCAAGGCGGCGATCAATCCATATTCAATTGCGGTTGCGCCCGATTCGTCTTTTAAAAATTTCATCATAGTCTTCTCTCCTTAAGGGTTTAAATTTTGAATGTCCAAGATTTCAAATAATTACAGTGCGTCGTTTAAGCTCGTCGAAATTTCGCCGAATACAGTGTTCAACGATCCGCCAACAGCTTGGAAGCCTGCAATAGCGGCGACCGATACCAAGGCGGCGATCAAACCGTATTCAATTGCGGTTGCGCCGGATTCGTCTTTTAAAAATTTCAATAGTTTCATGGTGTTGCTCCTAGTCGTTTAAGTTAGAAATTATAACGCATTGTCCAATTCGGCCGATGTATCCATCATGAAATTCGACAATGATTCCCCCGCGCCTTGCAATCCAAACACGCCACCCAGTGCGACCAGCCCAGCGAGCAATCCATACTCGATAGCGGTTGCGCCGGTTTCGTCTTGGCATAGCAAGAACAGTTTTTTCATCCTCAGGGTTCCATCCGTTTTTTGTCTTGATAGGAACAGAATGCCACACAAGTGGTAAAAAAAAGATGAAATGATCCGGGATGGATAAAAACAATTTACATACAATTTTATTCAATCTTGGACGATTAAGGATTTGGTATGTATTTTCTTATATTTTAATAGGATAGGCGGCATATCAAAACCGATGCATGCGAAACGGTTTGCCGTTCGGCCGGGTTTTTCGGTTTGACTATATATATGTCGCTTTGCAGGCGCAGTGATTTTGGAAAAGTCCTTAAGATATTTTTAATATGTGGTTGATCTTTCAAAAGCCGACTAGGCTTGCCAAAGACCAAGCAACAAATGGGCGGTACCTTACAATGTGGGCGAGATTTAAAAAATATTGGGGCGATAAACGCGGCAGTATCATGGTTTGGTCCGCCGCGGCGTTGATCCCCATGCTTGGGTTTACCGCATTGTCGGTCGATGGCGCGCGCGGATATTTGGTCAAGGCGCGTTTGGGCCAGGCGGTGGATGCCGCCGCGCTTGCTGGCGGTAAAACCATCAATACCGCCAATTACACCGCCGACATCAATAAATATTTTCGCGCCAATTTTCCCCAAGGTTATATGGGATCGAATGTCGGCGATCCAGTTATTGTTATTGGCAACAACAATGAAACCGTCACGGTTTCCGCCACCGCCACCATACCCACCACATTCGCGCAATTGATCGGCACCGATCATTTGACGGTGTCGGCGCGGGCGGTGGTGCGCCGTTCGATTCGCGGGATGGAATTGGCGTTGGTTATGGACAATACCGGTTCCATGCGGTCGAACAACAAAATCGGCGCGATGCGCGATGCCGCAACCGCCATGGTCAATTCATTGTACGGCAACCGCGATACGGTCGACAATTTTTGGGTCAGCGTTATTCCATACGTTGCGGTGGTGAATGTCGGCAACACCCGCACGTCTTGGCTGAATACTTATGTGCCGAATAATTTTTCACCAACTGCATGGAAAGGTTGCGTCGAAGCGCGGGCAGAACCATACGCATCGAATGACGAACCGCCCGCATCGCAACCATTCACCCCGTTTTTATGGCGGTCGACATTGACAACGCCTGCCGGATGCACGCGTTCCCCGACGCCGCCGGTCGCGTGCGATTTTTCCAGCGCGAACAGCGGCCAATGCGCGCGCGGTTCCAACACCAATTGCGACAATGATTGGCCGCGCACGCCGGTGACGTTGACAATCACCCGCAGCAGCACAACGGCGCGCGCCACATCCAACGTCGCGCACAATTTATCGACCGGCATGATTGTCGAAGTCACCGGCGCCAACCAAAGCGCGTATAACGGATGGAAAACCGTGACCGTGGTCAATCCGACCCGGTTCACGTTCGATGTCAGCGGCAGCCCGGCATCGCCAGCGACCGGCACGATCCGCGCCAATACATTGACCTTTGACGATCGTAACGATTCGCAAAATAACGGATACGGCCCGAATTTGGGTTGCGCGACGCCGATCACGCCGTTGGTTGCGTCCAAGGCGACGGTTTTATCCGCGATTTCGGTGATGCAACCGTGGCATCGCGGCGGCACATTCAGCCACGAAGCGTTGGCGTGGGGATGGCGCACATTGTCGCCGCGCTGGCAAGGTTTGTGGGGCGGCGCGACCCCGGCTTATTTGCCGATGGCGTATCAAAGCGCGAATATGGACAAGGTGATCGTGCTGTTGACCGACGGCGTCAATGAAATGTACGACAATCCGCCGGACGGGCCGCAAAGTTCGGATTACACATCATATGGACGTTTGGGCGAAGGCCGGATCGGCACCACCAGCCGCAGCCAGGCGACGACCACGATCAATTCCCGCATGAGTGCGATGTGCACGACGATTAAAAACAATTACATCAAAATATATACGATCGTGTTTCAGGAAAACGATGCGGCCACGCAAACATTGTTCCGCAATTGCGCGACCGACCCGAACCATTATTTCAATTCGCCGGATGCCGCATCGTTATCCCAGGCGTTTCAAACCATCGGCCAGCAATTAAGCAATTTAAGATTGCAGGAATAATTCAGCGAAATAATTTACCGTTCGCGTTCCGATGCGATTGTGCGGCGCGCACACAATGAATTTCCGTTCTCATCGCAGGCGATGTAACGCGCCGGAATTTTTGGCCGTCCTGTGGTTTCATTAATTTCAAATTCAACCGGGGTTAGAACGTGATTTCCATCGGCGCGCAACGCGATTGCGGCATAACCGCCCTTGCCCAATAAAAATCTTTTGCATTTGGGCATTTCACCCAGAAAAATTACTTTGTCCTGATGGAATCGCGCGATGCGGAATAGTTCGCAAATGGATTGGTGTCCATTCACCACGCCGCCAATTTCACGGAATCTGTTATTATACGTGGCAAGGGGTAAAACTTCGGTCGGTTCCAATTGGCCGTCTTTGCCGCGCATGAAAATAATCATATCGCCGAAATTGCAATTTCTTTCTTTATATCCGGTTGTGAAATCCGCCCTGAAAACCGGCATCCGTATTTTTTCGCCGTATTGCGCGGGGCGGGCGCAAAGATGCTCGGCTTGACGAAAACACACGGCGTTTTGAAAATCTGAAACCCTCAGTTCGGTTGACTGATTCAATCTGGCTAATTGCTGGGTATCGGTCGCAACCATTGTAATTTTATTACCATATAAATTTGATATGGATACAATAATATGCCAATTAAGAAAAAACGCAAATTAAAATTATTTATCGTTGAAATGCAAATACTTGCCGTAGGCGGGTTGCGTTAACGCGGCTGACGTCGGGCTTGGAATAAACCGCCGAATTTTCCTGTCAGAACGTGAATCCCGCTTTCCATCAAACCTTGATCCAATCCACGCTGATACGCGGTTCGATTGGATTCGTTTAAATTCAACCGATAATCGCTTACCCATCGTGGAAAGCTTAAATCCTGTGCGTGCACGAAAGCGACATGCATCCAGGTAGTAATATTTTCGATTTTTGGCGCCACCATTTTTAGAACCTGCCGGACAGGTTCTGGAATGGTGTAATCAGGGTTTACCAGGCGCACCATTTTAACAACGCCGTCGCAATCGGTAATTTCGCGCGGCATTTGCAATTGCAACAAAATGCGCGAATCGCCTTCGCAATCACGGCCTTTGTTGTAAATCGAAATCAATGTGTGGAACGCGTTGCCGCCGGACGCCATACCGTGGGTAAATAAAATTCCCATGATCGCGGTGTCTAAATTTTGCGGGGCGTTTGGCGGCAATGGCGCAGCGATTATTTTATCAGGAATTATCATCGGCGTCGGTTTTGCAAATGGCATCGGCGCACCCAATGTTTTAATTTTCTGAAAAATATTCAGGTTTAAAAAGCTGGTGCCCGCTGAGGGATTTGAACCCCCGACCTACCGATTACAAATCGGTTGCACTACCCCTGTGCTAAGCGGGCCGATAGCCTTAAAATCGCGGCGACTATAGCCGGTTTTTCACCGCAGCGAAAGACCCTTATTTAAAGACCCTTATTTCAGGAAAATTCAGGAAAAATCGGTGTTCCGCACCAATTCATATAATGCGATGGCCGTTGCATTGGACACATTCAAGCTGCCGATTGCGTTCAACATCGGCAATTTGACCAATCCATCGCACGATTCCATGACCAAACGGCGCATTCCATCGCCTTCGGCGCCCATGACCAGGGCGACCTTGCCGTCTTTTAACGGCGATTTCGCCAATGTTTGATCTGCCGACGGATCCATGCCAAGGCACCAGAAATTGGCGGCTTTTAATTGTTCCATCGCCCGCACGATATTCACAACGCGGATCAACGGCACCAATTCCACCGCGCCCGATGCGGATTTCGCCAGAACGCCGGTGATTTCCGGGCTGTTTTTATCCTGCACGATCACCCCAAGCGATCCGAACGCCGCGGCCGAACGCATGATCGCGCCGATATTGTGCGGATCGGTGACTTGATCCAAAATCACCACATGGCAATTTTTTAAATTTTCCGCCATCGCGATCACGTCTTCGATGGTGGTGTCGGGCAATGGGTCGGCCAATGCCGCGATGCCTTGGTGCACCGCGCCTGGATGCAGCATGGATTCGATAAAACGGCGGTCGGTTTCTTCGATACGGATGTTTTTGTCATCCGCCGCCGATTGTATGGCCGGATCCAACGATCCGGTGTCGGCGCACAAAACGCGGCGCACGCGGCGTTTTGGATTGGACAGGGCGATTGTAACCGGATGCAGCCCGTAAATCCAATTGCCGGAATTTTTCGGCGCGGATTGGTGGGGCGATTTGTGTCTTTGGTGTCTGCTCATGATCGTCACTGTTTATGGCATATAATAAAAAAATCCACCCCACACGGCGCAAAGCCATATCAGGCAAACCAGCACCGCCGCGCTGCCCGCGTCTTTGGCCTTTTTTGCCAGCGGGTGAATTTCGGTTGTGTTCAAATCGATGGCCGCTTCGATGGCGGAATTGATTATTTCCGCGACCAGCAACAATATGATCGGCGATACCAGCATGACAAAATCGCCGAATCCGCCCGATATATATAAAGCCAGCGGCACAAGAATGGCGGCCAATGCCAATTCTTCTTGGAATGCGCGTTCGTCGCGCCATACCGCCCCAAGCCCGGACAGCGAATATCCCGCCGCCTTGCGCATTCTGGAAAATCTTTGCCCGATTGCCGACATAATTGCTATATACGTACCCTTTGAATCTGATCGTTTCATTCTAGCAGATAGGAATACCCAATGGCTATCCAGTATTTTTGGCAACGTATACGGCCTTTGTTTTGGGCTTTTATAGTTGTTGAAACCGCGCTGCGATTCGCATTTATGGCGTGGCAATGGAACGATGTGTCGGGCGATATTGCCGGAATTTTATCGGCTTTTGTATTGGGATTCGTTTATGACGCGGCGGTTTTTTCCTATATCGCCATCCCGTTTGTGTTGCTGGCCTGGTTGTTGCCCGCGTCGCGCCATGGCGTCCGGCTGGATAAAATATTGACCACGGTTTTAACGGTTATATTTTGCGGCGTTCTGATTTTCACCAGCATCGCCGAAATATTGTTTTGGGACGAATTTTCCACCCGATTCAATTTCATCGCCGTCGATTATTTGGTTTATACCCACGAAGTCATCGCGAATATCCGCGAATCGTACCCGTTGGTTCCGTTGATTGCGGGGCTTGTGGTTTCGTCGCTGGCGTTGACCGCGTTGTTGAACCGCGTTTGGGTTTTTCCGCGCATCCGGTATTTGAACCGCAATGTGCCGAAACTTTCCGTGCGCACGGCAACCGCTGCATTTGCGATATTTTTGGCGTTCGCCGGTTATCGCGCGGCCAATCAAGAATGGGCGGATAAAATACAAAACGCCTATTTGTCCGAATCCGCGCGCAACGGGTTTTACAGCATTTTTTACGCGTTCTGGCACAATGAATTGGATTACCAAAAATTGTACGCGACCACGGCCGATCCTGCGCAAAATTTAAAGGCGGAAATCGCGGGTAAAAATTCCGCGCAATCGGTTTATATGCGCCGTATCGCGAATAACGGCGCGCCGATCAAACCGAACGTTATGTTCGTTATCATGGAAAGCCTGAGCGCGGATTATATGGGAACGTTCGGCAACAACGGCGGCCTTACGCCGAATTTAGACAGGCTTGCAACCCAAGGGTTGTTGTTCACCAATATGTACGCCAATGGCACGCGCACCGTTCGCGGGCTGGAGGCGTTGACGTTATCGACGCCGCCATCGCCCGGCAATTCCATCGTGCGCCGCCCTGAAAACGATGGTTTGTTTTCGCTGGGGCATGTGTTCCGGTCGAAAGGATATGAAACTTTGTTCGTTTACGGCGGGTTCGGGTATTTCGACAATATGAACGGTTTTTATTCGGCGAACGAATATCACGTTTATGACAGATCCGATTTCCCCAAAAACCGCGTGGCTTTCGCCAATGCCTGGGGCGTTGACGACGAATCGTTGTTCAACAACGCCATCGATTTGGCCAACGACCGGTACAGCCGCAAAAAACCGTTTTTTGTGACGATCATGACCGTGTCCAATCACCGGCCATATACTTATCCGTCCGGTAAAATCGATTTACCGTCCGGAAAAAGCGGGCGGGCAGGCGGGGTAAAATTCGCCGATTACGCGGTCGGGCGGTTAATCGAAGAAAGCAAGAATCAGCCATGGTTTAAAAACACGATATTCGTTTTCGTGGCCGATCACACGGCAGGCAGCGCGGGCAAGGCCGAATTGACGCCGGAAAAATATCATATTCCCGCGATCGTGTACGCGCCGCATTTGATCCAGCCTAAAAAAATCAACCAGATGGTCAGCCAGATCGATTTGCCGCCGACATTGTTGGGGTTGATGAATTGGTCGTACGATTCCGCGTTTTTGGGCAAAGACGCGTTGCGGCAACCGGTTCACCGCGCGTTTATCGGCAATTATCAGAAATTGGGATATTTGACCGAAAACGGGAAATTGACCGTATTGTTGCCCAAAAAACAATTCCGCCAATATCAAAACGGGGAATTGTTGGACGCTGTGGATGAACCGCACCGCGACAAGGCAGTGGCGTATTACCAATACGCGTCCGATTGGAAAAAACATTTAAAGTTGCCGAAAAAACCGGCCGATGATAGATCGGAAAAATCCGTGCCGTCTTTGTAATTGAATTCAACGTTATTTGACGGGATGTGATTTAACGCAACTGTTTATGCCGGAAACAATCCGCGACATGGTCGTTGACCATGCCGATCGCCTGCATATACGCGTACATAATCGTCGATCCGACGAAATTCATGCCGCGTTTTTTCAAATCTTTGGACAGTGCGTCGGATTCCGCCGTTTTCGCCGGAACGTCTTTTAAGGTTTTTCGGTTGGTTTGAACCGGCTTGCCGCCGACGAACCGCCACACATAATTGTCGAACGATCCGAATTCTTTTTGAATGGCCAGAAATGCGACGGCGTTGCGCCGCGCGCTGTGAATTTTTAAACGGTTGCGGACGATGCCGGGATTTTGCATCAGCGCATTCAATTCCGCGTCGGTCATGGCGGCGACTTTTTTCGGGTCGAATTTTTTGAACGCTTTTTGATATTCGGCGCGTTTTTTTAAAATAGTTTCCCAGCTAAGCCCGGCTTGCGCGCCTTCTAAAATCAGCATTTCGAAATGCAACCGGTCGTCATGCACCGGCACGCCCCATTGCGTGTCGTGATAATGTTCGTAAAAATCTTTGCCGCCGCCAGCCCACCCGCAACGGATTTTTTGTTTTATGGTCATGCCGGAGCTTTCTTGGGAAGGGAAATAAAACAGGGCAGATTGGAGCGGGTGAAGGGAATCGAACCCTCATAGCCAGCTTGGAAGGCTGGAGCTT
>CAYWJR010000035.1:0-15617 GCA_964458615.1 uncultured Alphaproteobacteria bacterium | reverse complement strand
CCAAACGCAAAGAAATGCTGGAAAAAAGAACAGCACACAAAAAAGAAATGGTTGAAAAGCGCAAAGCTGAAGCCAGCAAAAAAGACGAAACATACACATGGACCGTCGGCCCAGTGCCAGCGACCCGCGAGTAGTTTTTCGCAATCATTGAAAAGGGAGCCGTTAACGGCTCCCTTTTTTTTATATTGTTTTATAGGCGGTTCCGGCGGTCTATTTCAAAGACCCCAAAATCGATTTTGATTTTTCGATGTCGCGCGCGATTTGCGATTTCAATTCTTCGATGCCATTGAATTTCTTTTCGTCGCGGATGAATTCGATCAAATCGACCGCCAATCGCGCGCCATATAAATTGCCGTTGAAATCGAATAAATGCACTTCGCATTGCGGCCATTTCCCGCACACCGTCGGGCGGATGCCGATATTGGCGACGCCGTTATGCGCCGATCCGTCCGGCATTTTAACGCGCACGGCATATACGCCGTATTTCGGGTGCTGATAATCGCGCATCGATATGTTGGCGGTCGGAACGCCGATCTGGCGCCCCAATTTTTGCCCCGAACGCACATGGCCGGTAATTTGCCATGGCCGCCCCAACAATTGCGCGGCCAGATTGCAATCGCCGGATTTCAACGCTTCGCGGATGCGCGACGATGAAATCGGCGTATCGCGGTCGTTCAACAAATTGATCGCGTGTGTTTTGAAAAAACCTTGCGCCGAATAATTGCGCAATGTTTCGATGTCGCCGCCGCGTTCATGGCCAAACACGAAATCCGATCCCACGAAAACCGCCGATGCGCCGATGCCGTCTATTAAAATATGCCGCACGAAATTTCCCGCGCTTAGGCGCGACAGGTAATGGTCGAAATGCAGGCAGAAAAAATAATCGACGCCGGATTTTTTCAGCAAATTATATTTGCTTTGGAACGGAGTCAGGCGGAAAGGCGGCAAATGCCGCACGAAAAATTTTTTCGGATGCGGTTCGAAACTTAGAACCGCCAATTCCCGACCGTCGCGCACCGCCGTTTGCCGCGCCGATTCCAAAAGAAACTGATGGCCGCGGTGCAGCCCGTCAAAATTGCCGATGGCCAAAACGCAATCTTTGGCTGTGTGCGGCGTCAAAGCGGGGTGGCGGATGATTTGCATGCGGTGACGGTGATCGGTGCCGGTGAACAGCGACAGTAAACAGTATGGTGAATAATATATTTACCGGGCACTGTCACTGTTCACAGCCACTATTTTTTCGATGGAACCATGACAACCGCTTCGCCTTCGATGACGGTTTTGTCGGAAACGGTGCAGTTGGTCGACAATGTGACGCGTTTTTTATCGGGATCGATCGCGGTTACGGTTACGGTGGCGCGAACGGTGTCGCCCGCCTTGACCGGCGCTTTGAATTTTAAATTCTGGCTCATGTATATGCATCCAGGCCCAGGCAATTTCGTGCCCAGCGCGGTCGAAATATACCCAGCCGACAACATGCCGTGCGCGATGCGACCGCCGAACATGGTCGTGAACGCATATTCATGGTTTAAATGCACCGGATTGGTGTCACCCGATACGCCTGCGAACAATACAATGTCGGCTTCGGTGACGGTGCGCGCATAAGTCGCGGTCATGCCGATTTTCAAATCTTCTAAAAAATAACCAGTTTCCATAAAACACCTTTTTTGATTGAAAAAGAATACTTAAATTCCTGCGGGCGATTATAGCGCGCCTGTGCGTTTGCGGCATGCCCATGGCGCCGGACAGGCATTATTTGTTCCAATCTGTTGCAAAGATGGTGTTTTCCACGTTTTGCCAATGATTTATCCGCAGTGCGGAACAACCAAGTTCCATATTTCCCCGATTTTTGTATAGTCGCGGTTCAACCCAAACCAACCCAAGGCAAATTTCATGACATCCACCGCCCGCAAATCCAATTCGATGGGACAAGAATGGCTTGGCCATTGGCAATCTCAATTGCAGCAATTGAAACAAGACGGTTTGTACAAAACCGAACGGGTCATCGCATCGCCGCAGGACGCGATCATCAATGTGGGCGGAAAACAGGTGGTCAATTTCTGCGCCAACAATTATTTGGGATTGTCCAATCATCCGTCGTTGCGGGCGTCCGCGCGGGACGCGGTTGAAAAATACGGTTACGGCATGTCGTCGGTGCGGTTTATTTGCGGCACGCAAACGGTGCACAAGGATTTGGAACAGGCTGTTTCCAAATTTCTGGGTTTTGACGATTGCATTTTATATTCATCCTGTTTCGACGCCAATGGCGGTTTGTTTGAAACGCTGCTGGGCGAACAGGACGCGGTTATTTCCGACGAATTGAACCATGCCAGCATTATCGACGGCATCCGTTTGTCCAAGGCGAAAAGATTCCGGTACAAAAACAACGATATGGCGGATTTGGAATCTAAATTGCGCGAAGCCGACGCAGCCGGAGCGCGGTTTAAAATGATCGCGACCGACGGCGTATTTTCGATGGACGGCATTATCGCCGATTTGAAATCCATTTGCGATCTGGCGGACAAATATAACGCATTGGTGATGGTGGATGATTCGCATGCGACCGGGTTTATCGGCGCGCGCGGCATGGGCACGCCCGAACATTGCGGCGTTTTGGGGCGCATCGATATTATGACCGGCACGTTGGGCAAGGCGCTGGGCGGCGCGTCGGGCGGATATATCGCCGCATCCGCGCCGGTGATCGACTGGCTGCGCAACAGGTCGCGGCCATATTTGTTTTCCAACACGCTGGCGCCGGTGATTGCATCGGCATCGTTGACGGCTTTGCAATTGATCGAATCGGGCGGCGCGTTGCGGCAAAAATTGGCGCGCAACGCCGCGCGGTTCCGCGACGGCATGACCCAGGCGGGATTCACGCTTGCCGGTGCGGATCATGCGATCATTCCGGTGATGTTCGGCGACGCCAAGATCGCGGGCAAAATGGCCGAAGAATTGATGGGCGAGGGGATTTATGTGATCGCGTTTTCTTATCCGGTCGTACCCCAAGGCAAGGCGCGGATCAGAACGCAAATGTCGGCGGCGCATGACGATGCGCATATCGACCGCGCGGTTGCGGCATTTACAAAAATCGGCAAAAAATTAGGCATTATATAAAGTATTCATATGCGCAATATCAGCATCTGCGCCATAGGCGACAGCACAGTGTTCGGATTCGGCGACCGGTCGGCGCACGGCAGTTGGGTGCAACGCGTGCGTTACCGCGCGGAATCGGAATACCGGCCGCCCGATGCGCGGTATTTTTTCCATAATTACGGCATACCCGGCCACGACACCGCCCAAATTCTAAGCCGGATAGGCGATGCGATGGTCAATCGCGCCCCGGATGTTTGGATTATCGGGTGCAGCATCAATGACCGGATGCACGCCGATAAACCGATGCCGCCGAATCCATCGATGGCGCCGTTGATCGAATTGTGGCGTTACACGCTGGATCATATGCGGAAATGGTATCCGGCGATTTTGATTTTGCCCGCGCTTGGCGTCGAAGAATCGAAAATGCCGATTGCGGGGCAGCAAGCCAGATTCACCTGGCGCAACGCCGATATTGAAAAATACAACGCGCAACTGGGTGAATTTTTTACATCGGTTGGCGCGGAGTATTTAACCGCCGCGCAAATATGGCCGGATGGGGCGAACGGTTTGACCGTGGACGGGCTGCATCCGAATGACCGCGGATACGATTTAATCGCGGATGCGGTTTATAAGAAAATAAAATCGATGGGGTGGTTCGATCCCGCCCAATTGCCGAAACCAAACGCCGATTGGAACGAAATACCGGCGTTTTTGGATCGGCTTCGTTCTATGTCGGGACAATTATATCAAACCGGGAATTTATAAATTAAAAGGAGAATAACAGATGAAATCATTAGTCAAAGCCCACGCCAAAGTCGGTATTTGGATGCAGGACACGCCGGAGCCAAGTTACGGCGACGACGATATTTTGATCAAGGTGCGCAAAACGTCGATTTGCGGCACGGACGTGCATATCCATCAATGGGACAAATGGGCGCAACGCACCGTTCCCGTGCCGATGGTTGTGGGGCATGAATATATCGGCACCGTCGCGGCGGTCGGCAAAAATGTAAAAATATTCAAACCCGGCGACCGCGTGTCGGGCGAAGGCCATATTGTCTGCCGCGTTTGCAAAAATTGCCGCATGGGCAAATTGCATTTGTGCCCGAACACTATCGGCGTCGGCGTCAACCGCCCCGGCGCGTTTGCGGAATATCTGTCCTTGCCGGCGTTCAACGCCATCAGCATTCCGGATTTCATCACCGACGAAGTCGCATCGATTTTCGATCCGTTCGGCAACGCCGTGCATACGGCATTGTCGTTCGATTTGCTGGGCAAGGATGTGTTGATTACCGGCGCGGGGCCGATCGGGTGCATGGCGGTGGCCATTTGCAAGCACGCGGGCGCGCGGCATGTGGTGATTACCGATAAAATCCCGTACCGGTTGCAATTGGCGCGCAAAATGGGCGCGACGTTGGCGGTGAATATCGAAGAAAACGATTTGAAATGGGCGATGAACCATTTGGGCATGACCGAAGGATTCGAAGTAGGGCTTGAAATGTCCGGCAACGGCGATGCGTTGAACAATATGATGGACGCCGTCATGCATGGTGGGGAAATCGCGCTTTTGGGAATTTTCCCGGAAAATGTCGCGATCAATTGGGACAAGGTTATTTTCAAAGGTTTGTTCCTGAAAGGCATTTATGGCCGTGAAATGTTCAACACCTGGTATCAAATGATCGCGCTTATTCAATCGGGTTTGGATATAACGCCGGTGATAACCAACCATTACCGCATCGACGATTTTCAAAAAGGTTTCGATTCGATGGTCGCCGGGCAATCCGGCAAGGTGATTTTGGATTGGGCGGCATAGTCGGGCAATGTCCAAATCCTTGCGCAATTATATATTCGGCAAAAACCGCGGCAATCCCGTCGCCGCGGCGGTGGCCAAACGCGCCGAAAAAATCGTGTTGGCGTATAAAAATTTCAATTACGATTTCAACACCAACGGCGAAAAATATTTTTTGCGCGATGTCGTGGCCAAATCCAATCCGCGCGTGATTTTCGATGTCGGCGCGAATGACGGCGAATGGGCGGCGTTGGCGGCGCAATATTGCCCGGATGCGGAAATCCACGCGTTTGAAATCGTTCCATCGACGGCGGATATTTGCGCCGCGAAAACCGGATCTATTCCGCGCATTCATTTAAACCGGATCGGGTTATCGGACGCGCCCGGACAAATCGACATCCGCACCTATGACGGCATGACAACGCATGCCAGCATGCACGATATGCGCCACACCGATTCGGCGCGGATCGTTTCGTGCGCGGTAATGCGCGGCGACGATTATGTTTATGCCAACGGCATCGCAAAAATCGATTTGCTGAAAATCGACGTGGAAGGCGCGGAAAACAAGGTAATTCAAGGATTTATCGAAAGTTTGCGGGCGGGTAAAATCGACGCGATTCAATTTGAATATGGACGGGCTAACATTTTATCGAAATTTCTGTTAAAAGATTGGTACGATTTGCTTGCGCCGCTGGGTTACCGGATCGGGAAATTATATCCCGACCATATCGATTTTAAACCGTATGATTTGCGGGATGAAGATTTTATAGGGCCCAATTATATCGCCGCACGCTAGGCATTGAATTTTACAATTAAAAAATATCAGGAGGCCGTTATGGCAAAAAACCAAAATACCAAAACCGAAACCTTGCTGGGTATCGTCACCGGCGCGATTGCAACCGGGCAATATCAAATCGAACCCGCGCAATTGGCGGAGTTATTTACAGGCGACACACGCGCCAGCGTTTTTGTGCGTGTTCCGGGGCAATATCGTGGCCAGCCGACCGGACGGGCAAAAGATTTAAAACCTTTGCATCAAGTCGTGCGCGAAGGCGCGTTCGACGACAATTTCAAAGGCATCGTTGCCAAGGCCTATCGCCAGCAATTTGGCCATGCCAGAGACCAAGCCGAAGTTCCAGGGCGCAGCGCCGATGGCGGAAAATCGGCCGATCAAGCCGTTCGCGCGTTGGGTGGCAGACTGACCCGTGCCAGTTCTTTGCCGCAACCGGATCCAACCCGCCGCACCCGCGCCGACATGCTGCTTGATGGCGCAGGGCGAGTTGCCGCAACCACCCGCCGCCGTCGCGGTGAACGCGGTTCAATGTAACCGGGCGGCTGGATAACCGATAAACCATTGGGAATAGGGCGCAAATTTTATTAAAATTCCCGCTTGACCGGCGGAAATCCGCCGCTATTATGCGTGACTTCGAACGCTGTCCGATTGGTGGCGTTTGGGCGGTGTGCCCCTGTGGCGGAACTGGCAGACGCGCCAGACTCAAAATCTGGTATTCGCAAGGATGTGTCGGTTCGACCCCGACCGGGGGCACCAAATATCCCAATATAAAAAAAGAGACTTAATAAAAAAGAGCCTGATCGAAAGATCGGCTCTTTTTTATTTATATTTCTTTCTTGCGGCCTTGCTCTTTCTTTCGGCTGCGGAAAACGCTACACCAAAAACATGTTACGCAAATTATACAATTGGATGATGAACCTGGCGGCGGGCAAACACGCCGAATCCGGGCTTTTCGCGGTATCGTTTATCGAATCGTCGGTGTTCCCGATCCCGCCCGATGTCATGTTGGTGCCGATGTGCATCGCCAACCGCGCCCGCGCCATCCGGTATGCCACTATTTGCACCATCGCATCGGTTTTGGGCGGATTGTTCGGGTATTTGATCGGCGCCGCGCTGTTTGAAACG
This sequence comes from uncultured Alphaproteobacteria bacterium, assembly GCA_964458615.1. Taxonomy (GTDB): domain Bacteria; phylum Pseudomonadota; class Alphaproteobacteria; order SHNJ01; family SHNJ01; genus SHNJ01. The sequence goes on along the minus strand of CAYWJR010000035.1, from coordinate 8,817 downwards.
GTCGGGCAATGGGTGGTTGCGACATACGGGTTGGAACCTGTGTTTGCGCAATTCGAATCGTTATTCGCCGAATGGGGCTGGTGGCTGGTGATATGCGCCGGATTTACGCCGTTCCCATACAAAGTCATTACCATTTCCGCCGGTTTGTTCCATTTGGATTTATTCGTGTTTACGGCGTCGTCGATATTGTCGCGCGGCGCGCGCTTTTATTTAGAAGCCTTTCTGCTATATTATTACGGGCAACCGATCCGCGATTTTATCGAAAAATATCTTGGCCTATTGACGGCGGTTTTCTTTGCGCTTTTGCTGGGCGGTTTCGCCGCGGTAAAATATTTATTTTAACCCGCACCCATTTTTTATGCGTCACAAAAAAAAGGTGATCCCATGTCCAAATGCCCCTATACAACATTGATGCGTCCCGCCGGCGCGTTGACATTTTTGTTTCTGGTCAGCCTGGCGATGATTTCGGGCGCTTTGGCGTTTCAATATATCGGCGGCATGCAACCGTGCATTTTGTGTTATTACCAACGCGGCCCATGGACAGCGGCGGCGATTTTGTCGTTTTTGATTTTGGCGCTGATGAAAACCAAATTGCCGGTGCAATGGCACCATATTTTCCCCTGGGCGGTGGTGATTTGCAGTTTGCTGTATTTAACGGGTTCGGGCATCGCATTGTATCATGTCGGCGTTGAATATCGTTGGTGGGCGGGGCCGGATGTGTGCGCGTTGCCGGGGCAGGGCGGCGCCAGTTTGGACGATTTGTTTAACCAAATAATAAATACGCCGATTGTCCGGTGCGACGAAGTGGTCTGGAGTTTGTTTGGAATTTCCATGGCCGGGTACAATTTGATTATATCCTGGCTGTTGGCGGGATTTTGCATTTTGGTTCTGCGGGAAAATGAAAAAAATGGCTGGTAAGAAAAATAATAAAAAATCCGCCCCTAAAACCGCCAGAAAGCGCCCGAATAAGCCGCGCGTAAAAATGGCCGATCCGAAATTGATCGAACGGATTATCCGCGTCGATCATGCCGGGGAATACGGCGCCAAACGGATTTACCAGGGGCAAATGGCGGTGTTGGGTAAAACGCCGCGATTGAAGAAATTATTGCAGGAAATGATGGATCACGAATTGGAACATCTGCAATATTTCGAACGCGCGATTCCGGCGCGGCGGGTGCGCCCCACCGCATTGTTGCCGTTGTGGCATATCGGCGGTTTTGCGATGGGCGCGTTGACGGCGATGATGGGCGAACGCGCGGCGATGGCGTGCACGGTCGCGGTCGAAGAAGTGATCGAAAAACATTATCAAAATCAATTGACGGAATTGGCGCAATCGGAACCGGAATTGCGCCGCGCCATCCAAAAATTTTGCGACGACGAAGTTCATCACCGCGACATCGGATTGGATCATGGCGCGCGCGACGCGGTTGGGTATGATTTTTTGTATAAAACGATCGGCACGATTACCAAACGCGCCATTTGGCTGTCGGAAAGAATATAATTAAAATTAACGCGGATCGCGCCCGTCGCCGTGCGGGTGATTTTTTGTTTCTGGCGGCTGTGCGGCGTTTTGCCCCGCGATCCCCCCGCCCTTTGGTTTTTGTTTATTTCTCGGTTTTGGCGTTGGCGGCAATTGGCCTGATCTGCGCATATCCGCGATTTTTCCTGCCGATGGGCCGCTTGCGCCGCTTGGCGGGATTATATGCAATTCGTTTCTGATAATTTCCGGCCTTACGATCTGGTTGCCTGGCGGTATTTCCTTGATTGTAATCAAACGCGCCAACGGCAAACCCAATTGTTCGTTTAAAAAATCGGTCAAATCCTTGGCATGTATTTCCGATCCGGGTTTGCGGTCTTTGCGGAATTCGTTGTCCAAATACGTCAAAACGCGATCGGTGATTTGCAATTGGATCCCGCGTTTTTTCAATTGTTCGGCCAAAACGGCAATTTGACTTTTTAAAAGCGCGGCGGAATCTGTAACCGACAATGGCTGCATGATTTCGACGCGATGCATCGTATCGACAAACCTGTCGCCCAATATTTTCCGTGCATGATCGTGCGCCGCTTTTTCCAAATCTTTGGTGTTCGATGTTTTTTCCTGGGATTTTTCGAAAATATCCGCGGCCTCGAATATAAACACCGTGTCGGATATTCCGTCCAATTTTCTTTCCCTGCGGTCTTGGGTCATCTGGCCGGAAATAATAGAATGAAAAACATCCAATGTATTGCTGTGCACCAAATCGATGCCGATCACGCGAACCACCTTTGGTCCCGGTGTTTGCAGGAAATTGGTCAATAATCCGCCCTTGGATTGGTTTTGATATTCGGCGTGCGATCCGATCAATTCGGTATGTTGGTGATCGTTTGTGTAATTCGACCCGTTTAAAACCAGTATATTTTCAACCGGTTTCGCGGCATTCGGTTTTGTTTCGGTTTTTGGGGCGCCGTCCGTGTTTGAATTTGCGGCGATGATGCGCGATACGGTTTTTGCAATCGGCGCCTGTCCCGCGCCATCGGGGCCGATCAATAAAATACACGGCGCGATGGCCGATCCCATCAATGTTCCCGCCGCACGCATTTCCAAAATCTCGCCGATGGCAGTTGCCGTGCCATATTGCCCTGGCGCCGCATCCAGCAATATTTCATCCGGCGATTTTGTGCCGCCAGAATAATTCGCATCCAGCGATCTTTGCACATCGCGCATTAATTCTTCGCCGATTTTTTCTTGTGTAACGCTGCGCAATGAATCCAAATCGACGCCCAAATAACGCCAAATGCAATTAAAACGGCTTCTTTTGCCGATCAAACGCAAAAACAGGGTCAAATCCGACATTCCGGATGTATGTTCGTAATCCAATAATGCGGATTCCACGTTCACACCCAAACGATATTGTCCCGCCGGATTCCATAAATATAAATTTTGCGCGGGGCCGCGCATTAGCAAATTTGCGGATTCGGTTTGTATATGTGCCGCGGTGCAATTGGATTTTTTCAATCCTTGGCGGGAAATCGCCAATGCGACAATTTCCGCGAATCGTATATCTTGTAACATTGCGGCCAGCGCCACATTGGTCACCAGGTCGTTTTTGCGGTGTTGATAACCAAAATCTATGATTTTTTTGCGCCAATCGATTTTTTGCGGACTTGCCGTCATATTGCCCCTGCCTGTTTGCCTTTGCCGGTCGGTATGCGCGGTTATTGCGCGAATTTTATTTCGCTGCCATTGTATTTATAAAAGATACTCGGTCAAGTGGAATATAAACCCCACGCATTTGCGATATATGCGGCATATTTATGTATAACTATATGATAAATAATGCATAATTACACTTGCCAAACGAACCCCCCTAATATATATTTCCTTTAGGGAAAAATATGGGACAGCCACTTATATTAAAAGAAGCAATCGCGGGTTTGGGGGTTTTAAACATCATGATGAATGATGTGGAAAAACTGGAGCCGAACAAGGCCAAGCGCGGCATTTTACTGGGCAAGTTGAACGGCTATTTTCGCCCGGAAACTTGCAGCCGGCAAATTGTCGTTTTGCCTGCGGCCGAAATTGCGAAACTGCCGCCAGAATTGGTTAAGGTTGCACAACATCATTTACAAGGCCAAGAAGCGTACAGATTCATTTTGGAATTGTTTTGCGGTCTGCATTCCGAAGAAAAAGGCGAGGCGGAAATAGCAGGACAAATCCGCGTTGCGTGGGCAGAGTACAAAAAGACCGCGCAAAAATCCAAACCGTTTTTATCTCCGATCGTTGAAAAAATTTTGGAAGACGGCAACAAAATTCGCCGGTCGATCATGCGTGACGTCGTTCCGACGACTTTTTTGCATGCTGCTAAAACATTGTTGCCCGCCAAGCCAAATAAAATCATGATTGTCGCCGCGGATAATAGCCGCGCGGCGAATATCGCGTCGGTATTTGGCAAATTTGAAAATGGCGGCGCGCAAAATATCGTTTTAACATCGCCGGACAAAGCCGGTTTGGACAAGGCCTGTCAGGAGGTGGCAAGGGCGGTTGAGAAATGCCAGGTGACGGCCAATGTCGATATAATGCCTTGGCAAACCGCGTTGAGTATCGCACTGCATTATGTGGATGCGGTTTTTGTGGGCGTCGATGCAAATGTTCCAGGCAGTTCGATAGATCAGGAAATGGTAAAATCATGGGGCGCAATTTCCGGCCAATCCCGTCCTGTTATCGTGCACTTGGCGGGGGATTGCGATAATCCGTCAAATCTTTCCGGCGTTTGGCTGGATTTGCCGCCATCGCATATCATCCGCCCGAAAGACATGAAGGCGCGGCGCGACGATATGATCGCGTTTTTTGACCGCACGATAAGCCGCGCGATGATGGCATGCTCGAATTCGGCACTGGCGCGGATCAGCGGATTGACGCCTATTGAAAAAATTATGGATTCTAATGATTATTTAACGGATCACGCAAAATTGGCGCGCAAGGACAGCAATGTAATCACCAAATTGGTCAGATCCGGAAAACTGCCCGGCGGTAGGCAGGGGCAATAAAGCGCGCTGGAATTTATTCTTCCAATTCCGAATCCCAATATAAATAATCGCGCCAGGATGTGTGCAAATAATTCGGCGGAAATGCGCGGCCATTTTCCTGTAATTGAAAACTGTTCGGCGCATACGGTTCCTGGTGCGGGAACATCCGCACTTCGTGGCATAATTTATTGCCTTTGCGTAAATTACAACAATTGCAGGCCGTGACCACATTGTACCATGTCGTCCGTCCGCCGCGCGAACGCGGGATTACGTGATCGAACGTTAAATCGTGGGTCGACAGGCGTTGATCGCAATATTGGCACATGAACCGGTCGCGTAAAAACACGTTGAACCGCGTAAATGCGGGGCGTTTGGCGGTCGCCACATATTCTTTTAGTGCGATCACGCTGGGCAGGCGCATGGTCATGCCGGGCGAATGAATTTCGCGTTCATATTCGGATACGATTTGCACGCGGTTTAAAAAAACCGCTTTGACGGCTTCTTGCCAGGACCAGACGGATAATGGGAAATACGATAACGGGCGGTGATCGGCATTCAATACAAGAGCGTGGCAGGTTTCAAGACTTTGTGTCATTGCCTGCTCCAAGCCGTGCCAAAGGTGGTAACAAAAAAGTTGCCGGTATCCTCCGTACTCTTATATTTTATCTTAACATTGATTAATAAATATTCAACAAATAAGCCGCTTATCCGGCTATTTTCCACTATTTTGTGGCTTATTGCCCGCCCTGTGCGGCGTATGCCGATTTTGTTGCGGCGCGAAATGCCCGTTGCGGCGGCAATATCAGTTTAAAATTTTGGCCAGGAATTTTCCGGCCTCAACCACGCTTTGCCCCGAAATACTGTGCCCCATGCCGGAATCGATCCGCGCATCGACCGTAACGCCGCATTTTTGCAATATCGTTTGCGCGATTTGCAAATGTTCGGCCGCCACCACATCGTCGCGGTCGCCGTGGCGCAACATTACCGGCGGCGTCGATTTGATTTCGCCGGCCAATGATTCGGGTTGCAACAAACGCCCGCTGAAACTGATGATTCCAGCGGGGCTTTTTGTACGACGCAATCCTGTGTGCATCGCCATCATGCCGCCTTGGGAAAATCCGGCGATCGCCATTTTCGAGTCCGGCACATTATGTTCCGCCAATAATTCATCCAGCCAGGCATTTAAAATTTGCGCGGCCTTGGCGCCGCCTTCGGCCAATTTTTCCATCGGCCAATAAGTCAATTCCATGCGCCGGTTGCTTTCGTCCATGTCGAACAACGAAAACCATTGCCGCCCGAACGGGTTGCCTTCGCACGCATCCGGCGCGTTCAATGCGATGAACGCGGTATCGGGCAAATACTCCGCCCATTCGCCCGCAAGCCCGAATAAATCGTCGGCATCCGCGCCATATCCGTGCAATATGACGACAATCGATTTTACGGCGCCGGTTGATGGCGGCAATATGGGGCCGGATTTTTTTGGCATGGACATTGACGGGATCCTGTGTGGAATAAAGTAAATTTAAATATTGGAATTTTATAATTTAGGCCGTAAGATTATTCGCATGGAACCGACTTTGTTGCAAACATATTTGCCCGTTTTGGTCGTTGTGGCGATTGCCGCAACCGCAGGCGTTTTAATTTTCGGCGTTGTGCAGATGATAAAACCCGCCGCGCCCGGCGAGGAATCTATCGCCAAATCCCGGCGCAGCAACAAATTGATGCAGTGGCGCATTATTTTGCAAGCCGCCGCATTGTTGTTATTTTTGTTGATGCTGTCGATGCGGTAATCGCCGGATCGTTACCGCGTCCGCGCGCGGCGCGGCGGTTGCGGAACGTTGATATTCGGCAATGCCGTTAAATCCCGTTGCCGCAATCCGTTTTGCAATATGTTGAATGACTGTGCGGCCAAATACCGCGCGAATGGATCCGCGTGTTGATTGCCCGCAGCGGCGGTTAATTTTTCTATCATGCCGGGCAACAGATCGATCGCGGCTGCTCTGTAATCGACATCCAGCAAAACAAAAAACTTTTTTACATCGCCCATGGTCGGCACGCGGCGGGTTTTATTGCGGTGCAAAACATCGAACAATTTGCGGGATGAATGGACGGACATACCAAAACTATATCATTTATTGCCATATTGTAAATATCTTTAGGGCTGGATTTTTATCCGGTCTTGCGCCAAATTACGCCTGAATTTACACATCTGAATACACACCAAAGTCCAAAGGCCGTTTTATGAAAATCATCGTCCCCATCAAACGCGTTGTCGATTACAATGTCCGTATCCGCGTCAAATCCGATCAATCCGGCGTTGAAACGCAGAATGTCAAAATGTCGATGAATCCGTTCGATGAAATCGCCGTCGAAGAAGCGGTGCGGTTGCGCGAAAAAAATATCGCAACCGAGGTGATCGTTGTATCGATCGGCCCGTCGCAATGCCAGGAAACGATCCGCACTGCGTTGGCCATGGGCGCGGATCGCGGCATTCATGTTTTGCACGATGGCGAAACGCAACCGCTGAATGTCGCAAAAATTTTATTACAAATTGTTCCACGTGAAACAAATTGTAATTTAGTTATCATGGGCAAGCAGGCGATCGACGACGATTTCAATCAAACCGGACAAATGTTGGCGGCATTGTTGGGATGGGCGCAAGGCACGTTCGCATCGAAAATCGAAATCACCGGCGGCAAATGCAATGTGACCCGCGAAATCGACGGCGGGCTTGAAACATTGGCGTTGGAAATGCCGTGCGTCATTACAACCGATTTGCGGTTGAACACGCCGCGTTTCGCAAGTTTGCCGAATATCATGAAGGCGAAATCGAAACCGATCGCAACGCACACGCCCGCCGATTTCGGCGTCGATATGACGCCGCGTTTGAAAACATTGCGCGTCGCCGAGCCGCCGCAACGCCAAGCGGGCGTCAAGGTCGCGACCGCATCGGAATTGATTGAAAAATTGCAAAAAGCGGGGGCATTATAATGCGCATTCTGGTTATCGCCGATCACGACAATAAAAAATTATTGAAACCCGCATTGCACGCCGCCGCGGCGGCGCAGAATTTTTCCGCGCCAATCGATGTTTTGGTTTTAGGACATAATTGTTCCGCCGTTGCGGCGGATGCCACGAAAATTTCCGGCGTTGCGAAAATTTTATGCGCCGATAATTCCGCGCATGAATATTTTTTGGCGGAATCCGCGGCTGCGGCCATTTTGACGATTGCAAAAAATTACACGCATATCGTTTTTGCCGCGACATCGTTTGGAAAAAATATCATGCCGCGCGTGGCCGCGCATTTGGACGTACAGCCAATTTCCGATGTAATTAAAATCGTATCGCCGGACACGTTCGAACGCCCCGTTTACGCGGGTAACGCGATTGCAACCGTGCAATCGGCGGATGGGGTAAAAATTTTATCGGTTCGTCCGACCAATTTTCCCGCCGCATCATTTGGCGGCAATGCGCCGGTTGAAAATATCGCGGCCGATCCGGGCGCCGCAAAATCGGCGTTTGTATCGCGCGACGTCGCGCAAAGCGCCCGCCCCGATTTGGGCAGCGCGCGCGTGATCGTATCGGGCGGGCGCGGTGTCGGGTCGGCGGAAAATTTCAAATTGATCGAAAAATTGGCCGACAGTTTGGGCGCAGCCATCGGCGCCAGTCGTGCGGCGGTCGATGCCGGATTCGTTCCGAACGATTACCAAGTCGGCCAGACGGGTAAAATCGTCGCGCCGGAATTGTATATCGCGGTTGGGATTTCGGGCGCGATTCAACATCTGGCCGGAATGAAAGATTCCAAAATCATCGTTGCGATTAACAAAGACGGCGAGGCGCCGATTTTCCAAATCGCCGATTATGGTTTGGTCGGCGATTTGTTCGCGATCTTGCCGGAATTGCAAACCGCGCTGGATGGGCTTAACAGCCAATAAACTGCACCTGTTTTTTTAATGGCCAAGACCCTTTTGGGCAACAAAATGGCCGTTAAAACAGTGGAATTGGGCCTGTTTTTTTTGATAGGAGACTGATTGACGGCATACCCATTCTAAGATAGATTGTATCTGAAAAGAATTATATTTTACTTTAAAGGAACTTTATATAAAGAGGGTATGAATTATGGCAAATCCAGCACCAGTAGCCGCAGAAACAGGCTTAACGTCTTCCGCTTTCGGCATCAGCGCGACTTTCCGCGCCACCGGCATTACGGTGCAGGTTGCCGATCCTAGTCTGGTAACAATTGTCGGGTTGGACGGCAAGCCCTTTGCGGCAGTTCCTGCCAACAATGATGCGCCCGCGCTGAGCGTTCAA
>CAYWJR010000034.1:10302-17048 GCA_964458615.1 uncultured Alphaproteobacteria bacterium | reverse complement strand
ACAATCGCGGCGCAAACATCGTCGATATAAACATAATCGCGGGCGAAATCCGGCGCCGTGTCCAATTCAAAATCCTGTCTCTGCAGCGCGGTTTCAATAACCGTATGTAAAAAATTCCGGTCGGTTAAATCATGCGAATACACCGATGCCAAACGGGCGACCCTGGCCTTGCCATTGGATGCGTTCAGACACAGCCATTCGCCAAGCGCTTTGGACAAATCGTATGAATGGCGCGGATGGGACGGATTCAATATTAAATCCTGGTTTTCTTTGCCGCCGCCTGTGCCGGAATCGTATAAGCGCGTCGACGACAAATACACCAACGAATCGTATTTCGATTTTTCTAAAATTTTCGCCAACAACGACGTATGCGCTTCGATTGTATCGAACGGGCGTTCGGCGTAATCCGCGGTCAATCCGATGCAATAAAAAACAAACCCCAAATCGGTTTGGAATATCGTATCGTCGCCTTTTTTCGGTGCGGTGTATTCAATTCCTGCCTGACGCAAATGACGGGTTAAATGCGACCCGACAAAACCCGATGCGCCCAAAACCGTAACCGGCCGGTTTTTTTGTTTTAAAATTTGCAAATGTTTGGATAATGAGTCAGACATAATTAAACCGATAATAAAGTACGGGTAAAACCGCCGATAAATTTATCAATATCCATCAATGGTGTCTGTATCAGTGTATCGCGGAAATTTTTTCGCATGCCGACCAGCCGTTCGTGATTCTGCGCCAACTCGGCGGCGATTGCGGTATAGGCTTCGTCGCTTGCAGCAGATAAATCCGAAAGATTGGCGAAATTCAATATACTGTGGCTGACCCGTTGATGAATTTGTTTGCCCATGCGGCTGACAACCGGAACGCCCATCCACAAGCTTTCAAGCGTTGTCGTGCCGCCGGTGACCGGATATGTATCCAGCGAAATATCGATGTCGTTATAATGATCCAAATGGTTTTGATGGTAATTCGGCCGCAACGACAAACGCGCCGGATCGATATCGCCACCGGCAATCGCCGATACGAGATTATTTACCAAATTCTGATCCTTGAAATCTTGACGCACATAAAGCAGTTTGGAATCAGGCACCGCAAGCAAAACATTGCGCCACAATTCAACCGTGCGCCCGCCCAATTTATATGGGCTGTTCAACGATCCGAACGTTATATAACCGTTACGCAGGCGCGGCGAATCGCCGATAGGGCGCGGCACGTTCGCGCCGAAACACAAATAACTGACGCCATCCAGAACCAGCGGTTTTTCAACCATGCAATCGGCGGCATCGGGATTCAGGTATTTGTCCACCACCAAATAATCGCATTCCAGGATTCCAGTTGTAAATGGATAGCCAAGCCAGCTCATTTGAACAGGCGCCGCGCGCCATGCCAGCGCCTGAGTGCAAGACCCCAGTGTCATTCCGTTTAGATCGATCAATATGTCGACTTGATCCTTGGCGATCTTTTCGGCGACAAGCGCTGGATTCGATCCATCCAAATCGACAAATTTAGGCGCGGTTTTGCGGAATTGTTCATAAACCCTGTCATTCTGACCCGGCATCAAGCTGTAGGCGTAAAATTCAATCTGGCTGCGGTCGACGCCGTTAATCAAAGGCATCAAAAATTTTCCCACCGAATGGTCGCGGAAATCCGACGACAAAAGCCCGATTTTTCTGGGCGCGCCTTTGAAACGAACCGCGGGATCCGCAAACGTTTTTTTGACCCTGCCGCGCCACGAATCGCCCCACATTTTTTGAATTTCGAATAATCGGCGCGAAGTCGCCTCGTCTTCCGCCAGAACCAGTCCGGACAGGGACAAATCGACCGCAAAAAAATGCGTAACATCTTTTAAATCTTTGCGCAGCAAATTGCCGAAAGAAATCAAATCGTTATATTTTCCAGTATTGATCAAATATTTTGTGTACACCGCGGCGGCAACGGCGTTATCCAGAATGTCTTTGTCCCGAAGCCACGGATCGATAGCCTGCGCCGCGCCAGTATAATCGCCGTTAATAAGCAGAGCATCCGCCAAACGGTGCCGCACATCGAAATTGGCCGGCTCGATTTGCAAGGCAAAGCGTAACGCGCTAATCGCGTCTTCGACTCTGCCGCGCATCAACAGCGAGCAACCATTTACAAAATGCGCCTTGGCGGCTTTGTCATTCAGATTCAGCGCCTTTTCCGCATAAATAATCGCCAAATCGATTTCGCCGTTAAAATAATAACATAATGCGATCGCTTCGAATAAATCGGAATCGCCATCTCCCGCCCCGTTTTCAGCGGCCAGAAATAATGGCAACGCATCTTGCCATTTATTCATTGCTATGTAACAAGCGCCCAGCGCGCGAACATATGCATTATTCTGCGGCTGTATTTTCAACGCATGCTGCAAATACGGAACGGCTTTTTCAAAATTATTCTGGTCTTCGTACAGCATGCGGCCAATATTGCCGTACGCCATCGCGTCGTTAGGCAACAACCTGATCGCCGCTAAAAACTGCGCCGCTGCTTCGTCAAACGATCCGGCCTTGCGCAAACTGACGCCATAATTATTGCGGAATCCGGCAAAATTTGGATCCAATGCCACCGCTTGTTTTTGATATTTTATGGCCGATTTATAATCCTGCTGCACATACGCCATCGTACCGCGCAAATTCAAGGCATCTGGGTGTTTCGGCATTATTTTCAACGCCTGATCCAAATAATTGCACGCCTGATTTATATCTTGCGATTGATAGGCGCCGATCGCATTTTGCAACAACTGATCGATATGGGATTGCGGCTGATTAGCGGAGACCATGTTTTTTCACCACTGCTTCCATCGCCGTTTGAAAATCTTCGACAAATAATTTTTGGTTACACAAAATAGATTCTTGCATAATTGGCCGTAAATTTCCGTGCAGCCAGCTTAGCAATTTGGTGTCTTCGCACAAATTGGCGACGATATTGACGAAACCGTCTTCGTCGGGCGCGCATAATTCCGGCAATCCGACATTGGATATAAAACTGCGGCTTAGACGGCTGTGATGGAACGCGCCATAACGCGTTACCACGGGGACACCCATACTCATCGATTCGCAAGTCGTCGTTCCGCCGGTCAATGGAAACACATCCAAACTGACATCCAATGCGCGGTACAACGGCAAATGTTGACCCATAGGATTGGAATAAAACTGGATTCTTTCCGGGTCGACGCCATATTTGGCGAATTCGTTGCGTACATTGGCCTGTAAAATTTTCGATCCGCTTTCCGGTCTGATGATAAAAAATTTAGAATCTGGAACCGCCAACATGCACCGGGCCCAAGATTGTATAATCGTGGGCGTGTATTTGTTCGCGTTGTTAAACGTGCCGAACGTTATAAATCCATTTTTTTCAAACGGCGGCACGGGATCGAAATCCGGCTCTTTGCCCATGATATAGCAAACATAGGAATTCGGCATTATCAGCGGCTCTTCGGAGCCATACCCTTGCAATTCCGGCGCGTTATACCTGTCAAAAATCTTGTAATCGATTTCGGCGATACCGGTTGTAAATGGGTAACCAATCCATTCCATTTGCACCGGCGCCAATTTGCGCGCCATCAATCCCACGCGCGAATCGGCAGTATATCCATTCAGGTCGATCAAAATGTCGTTGTCTTGCGAAATAATCAGATCGCACAATTCATTATGGAACATGTTTTCGACGAAATGAAATTCTTCGACGCTTTCGCGGATGATTTTCTGATTCTCGTCTTCGATTTGTTTCAATGGGCTATAACATCTGATTTCCATCATATCTTTTTGATGGCCTAAAATCAGCGGCATCAAAAATTTACAAACCACATGCGTGCGCATATCGGACGACAATAAACCCAAACGAATTTTTTTGCCGCGCCGCGGAATCGGTTTTAATGTTTCTTTGACTTCCAAGGCGTCGGTCAATTGCTTCCAATACGCGCCATGCTCCTTTACCAATTCCGACAATTTCAATGTCGTTTCATCATCCTTGGCATATTTGATGTAATTAAGGAACAAAGCGCCATATATGGCCGGAACAACTTGTTCGAAAGCCCTGAATATTTCATCACTGCTTTGCGCGCTTTCATTGAAATCGAATACATATTCGGAAACCCGGTCGCGAAAAGCGCGCATAACCTTTTTGTCATAACCAGGCAAAGATTCCATGGTTTTTGCATACAAATAAGCGCGGTCCAAATTGAACTGATACAGCAACGACTGAATGATAACCGTATAAGTCGGAACGTGTTGCGGGTTCAATTCCAACGATTTTCGATAAACTTCGGTGGCTTCGTAATACCTTTTGAAAAACATCAAGATATTGCCGTAATTTAATGCAATCTCATAAGAATCCGGCCGCAAATCATAGGCGTGCTTGTACAGATCCAGCGCCTCTTCCCAACGCTTCAAGTTTTCAAGGGTAAAGGCCAGATTGTTCCATGCCTCGGCGTCGTTCGGATAAACTTTTAAATAGGTACGATAGCTTTCTTCGGCCAGCTTCCACTCGCGCAACTCCCGCTGGCAATCCGCCAGCACCTTATGCATGTCTTTGGGCACATCGCTTAGCGCCAATGCGGATTTAGCCGCCGCAATTGCATCCGCCCAATGGGACAATTCAAATTCGGTTTTTGCCAGATTCGCGTGCGCCTGCCAATTATACCGATTGAAATTCACCGCTAACGACAAAACATTTTGCGCATCTTCCCATTTTTTCTGACCGCGATAGGCAGCGCCCAAATTATTCAAAATCTCGTCATCATTGGCTTTTAATGACAGCGCCTTTTGAATATATTCCACCGCATTTTCATGCTTGCCTTGCTGATGCAGAGCGGTGCCAAGCAAATTTAAAATTCCTGCCTGATCGCCATATTCGTCCAACAATTTGCGGTAAATCGTTTCGGCCTCGGCAAATTTGCCCGATATTTGCAGTTCATACGCGCTCATCACCAATGCTTTGGCTTCGCGCTGATTTTCAAATATTTCCCAGCTATTGCCGGTGCGTTCGACGCTGTTATTCATTTATTGCGGACCGAGAAAACTTGTGAAAACTGGACAACCAGTCTTTTTATCATTGAATTTTATGGTTAACAAAACCTTAACCGGACAAAAGAAAAGCTTTGGAATCAAACTTTTATGCCTCTTAAAAGGATACCAGCAAAAATCTTTGCGCGAATTAAAGTAATTTTAACCAACATTATTTAGGATGGTATTGTGGCAGGATAGCCACGGAATATACATCCATGTAGGAGGAAAGTATGCCACTCAATATCGTATCCAACCAAGCAGCGTCTATCGCGAATCGCGCTTTGCAACAAGCCGACCGTGAAATGACCACATCTTTGCGTAAATTGTCGTCCGGTTTACGCGTCGAATCCGCAAAAGACGATGCCGCATCCATGGCGATCGGTTCCCGTTTGAAAGCGGAATTATCAGCTCTTAAAACAGTTTCCACCAATGCCCAACAAGGTATTGCGGTGTTTCAAATCGCCGAGGGTGGTTACGCCAGAATTTACGACATCATGGTGCGATTGAAAGCATTGGCTTCCCAAGCCGGTTCTTCGCAGTTGTCCGCTACCGAACGCGGTATGTTGGATACTGAATACCAAGCCATGTTGGACGAGATCGATCGTTTGGCCGCCAACACCACGTTCAACGGCAACACATTGATCAACTCGAATTATACATTTACCCGCAGCGGTATGTTGAACAACAGTGCCAGCGTAATCGATTTCGCGTTCGGCGGTTTGAACACCAACAACATGTCGTATTCGGTCGCATCCGATGCCAACAGCAACATCATGGTCAGCTTGTCGAACGCTGGCGGTTTGTTGTCGGGCAGCATCGCATCGAACTTGATCAGCACCAACGGTACGTTGATTTCCGGCGCAGCAGTGCGTCTGAGCAGCGCGACATCCGGCGATAATTCTTATTCGATTATATCGTTTGTCGGCGGCATCAACATGATTTCGGCGACACAGAACGGAACCGTTTCCGTTACCGGAAGCAGCACCACCACTTTTGCCTTCAAAGTCGGCACCAGCGGCGTTTCTGCCAACGACGAGATCAGCCTTGGCGTACGCGGCATGAACACCCGCGCGTTAGGTTTATATAACAGCAACGTCACAACCGTCGCCCGCGCAGACGCGGCCGCCGGTGCGGTAACCGAAGCGATCAACGTCCTGTTGAACGCCCGTTCCGAAGTCGGCGCCGTCCAAAACCGTTTGGAAACAGCGCAAAGCAACATCAGCACGATTATCGAAAACATCGAAGCGGCCCGTTCGGCTTATCTCGATCTCGATATCGCTGCCGAGATGGCGACTTTCACCAGCAAGCAAATCTTAGAGCAAGCCGGTGTTTCGATGCTAGCCCAAGCGAACCAAGTTCCACAAAACTTGTTACGCTTGTTCCAAAACTAATGAGTGCCGGGTAGGACGCCGCAAGGCGGCCTACCCCTCTTTCTTCCTCGCAAGGATTTTGTGCCAACTTGTGCAGGGAAAGCCTTTGGGCTTTCCCTCCTTTTTGCTTTTAAAATATTCAATGGCTGTGTTATTGTTAATCGCTTATCTTCGATCCACGCCGCAAAAAATAAATCAAAAAATTCTCATTTTCCTGGAATTGTTAACGTGTTTTTAACCGATCCCATATATTCTGGTACTATTCAGGGCAGGAAGCCTGGAGTTTATATTTAGTACATCCATGTAGGAGGAAAGTATGCCACTCAATATCGTATCCAACCAAGCAGCG
>CAYWJR010000034.1:0-10202 GCA_964458615.1 uncultured Alphaproteobacteria bacterium | reverse complement strand
GCAGTTGTCCGCTACCGAACGCGGTATGTTGGATACTGAATACCAAGCCATGTTGTCCGAGATCGATCGTTTGGCCGCCAACACCACGTTCAACGGCAATACGTTGATCAACGCGAATATTACAGCAGGACAAGCCAACAACTTCTGGTCGAACGCGATCGACATCGCAGTCGGCGGCGTTGCAACCAGCACCGCATCGGTCGGATTCAACGCCAACTTTACCAACAGCAACGGTATTTATTATATCACTGCTGCAGCAGCTGGTAAATCCTATGTCGGCGTTATCAATTCGAACCAAATCAGCACCAACGGCACACTGATTTCCGGTACAGCGATCCGTTTGATTTCTTCGGATGCCAGCTATAACTCGGTATCGGGCGACAATTCGTATGTCACAGTTTCGTTTGGATCGGGCGTCAACGTTACAACATCTTTGGCAGCAGGCACCAACAGTTCGTTCAGCAGCAGCGCAGGATCGAGCAGCACCACTTTTGCCTTCAAAGTCGGCACCAGCGGTATTTCTGCCAACGACGAGATCAGCCTTGGCGTACGCGGCATGAACACCCGTTCTTTGGCCTTGTATAACAGCGACGTCACAACCGTAGCGCGCGCAGATTCGGCCGCCGGTGCGGTAACCGAAGCGATCAACATATTGTTGAACGCCCGTTCCGAAGTCGGCGCCGTCCAAAACCGTTTGGAAACAGCGCAAAGCAACATCAGCACGATTATCGAAAACATCGAAGCGGCCCGTTCGGCTTATCTCGATCTCGATATCGCTGCCGAGATGGCGACTTTCACCAGCAAGCAAATCTTAGAGCAAGCCGGTGTTTCGATGTTAGCCCAAGCGAACCAAGTTCCACAAAACTTGTTACGCTTGTTCCAAAACTAAGAAGACTAAATCGAGGAAGAGGGAATGTTCCCTCTTCCTCCACGAACAAAAAGACGGGTAAAACCCGCGTTGTTTAGGAGGAGTAGATGTCATGGACCTGAATTTTTCAGCGTACGGTCCGGCGGCGTTAAAAGGCGAAAAAATTGAAACGCCTGCGGACCACAAGATACAAAGTTCCAGCGGATTTCAAGGTGTTCGCACCGCCGCGGAAAAACAAATCGAACGTGCGGTCGCCCAAGGCGATCAATCGGCCGATGCGCGCCTTAAAAAGCGCGGCGAGCTTGTGATCGACGAAGCCACCAAGCGCGTGTATTACCGAACCAAAGACCCAATTACCGGAAGCGTCGAAAAATATCCGACCGAAGCGCAGCTAAGAATGGCCGCAGCATTGAAGGAAGAAATCGACAGAAAAACGATTACTCCCGGTGAAGTTGAGGTAAAAGTGCCCGATCCTGGTGTTTTATTAAACACAAAGGCCTAGAAAAGAAATAAAATTACGTAAAATTTTATTTTTTCTGGCGGATCTTAGGCAATCGTTAATACCCTACAGGTAGGATGGGATCTATGGCTTCAGTAGACACCAGTCGTTTGGTCGTGAACAGCAGCGGACGGACATCGTTCTCCGGTCTTGGTTCCGGCATTGATTTTGAAGCGGCCGTTGAATCGATGGTCGCGGCGAAACGCATTCCTATCGACCGCCTGAAGGACACCGTCAGCAAAAATGGCGATAAAATCAAGGCCTATGCGGATTTAACCAGCAGCCTGACCACCTTTCGTGAATCATTGAACAAATTGCGGGGCGTGATCAGCGCCGATCGCAGCACAAATATTTTCTATAACAAAGAAACATTCGCCAATTCCAGCCGTGGCAATTCGTTGCTATACAATCCAAACCGCACAACCGCATCTTCGGCCGCAGGTTTGGTCGGCGTTACCGTTACCAACCAGGCCGAAGCCGGCAGTTACGAAATCGAAGTATTGCGCACTGCCCGCGCCCAAAAAGATTCCAGCCAAGTTTTTACATCCACAACCCAAGTCGACCGCAGCGCATCGGTGACATCGGATTCAACGGATCTAAGCACGCTGATCGGTGGATGGGTTGGCGGCACATTTACCATTAATGGACAAAGTATTATTGTCGATCCATCGGACACGTTGCAAGACGTACAGAATGCGATTAACAGCGCGAATGCAGGTGTTACCGCAACAATCGTCAATCCCGGCGCAGGCGATTATCGTTTGGTAATCACCAATAATACCGTTGGGAACACCACCACATACGGCGACGATACAACCAACGACACATTGACTTTGTTGGGTGTATTGGATGGCAGCGATGCAATCGCCAACCAAGTACAGGCCGGTTTGCGTTCCAGCACCAGCCCATTGAATCAATTGGTGCCGGGATTTACCGGCGGCACATTCAGCATTTTTGGCACCAACATTACATTGGATGCGACCAATTCCCTGCTGGACGTGCGCGACCGGATCAATGCCGCCAATTCCGGCGTTACCGCGTCGATTTTGTCGGCATCCAGCACCGAATCATATTTGGTCATCACCAACAGCGATACTGGCGAAACCATAACGTACAGCGACAGTTCCGATGTGTTGGCAGCGTTAGGCGTTTTAAACGTCGACGATTCTGTTAAAAATCAATTGCAAGCATCGCAAACCGCGCAATTCACCGCCAACGGCCTGCGCGATCAAAGCCGTAAACGTTCCGATATTATCTATAATCCCGGCGCGACATTGGCAACATTGGCGTCTGGATTGATTACGACAGGCGCGCAAAGTTTCCGGATCAGCAGCGGCGCAACCAATTTCACCGTCAACTATACCGATGGCATGACGATCAATCAGCTGGTATCGGCAATTAACGCCGCCGCAGGCGTTGCCGGATCCGACGTCGTTGCAAGCATGGAAACGGTCGAAGGCGGCAACGGCGGCCAACGATTAATCATCAAAGACACATCCGGCGATAACGTCACACTGGACAGCGATACCGGCGGGTTCGTAAGCGCATTCGCATTCACCGATCCACGCATTCTGGAACGCACCAGCAATACGGTCAATGATTTAATAACCGGCATGACAATCAATTTATTCGCAGCCGAAGGCGGCACGACTATTAAAATCGATGTAGAACAAGATTTAACCGACATCAAAACGCAAATCGCGTCTTTTGTAACGGCTTATAACGACCTGGTTATTTTCATGAATCAACAGGCCGAAGTCGATCCAATCACCGGCCAGCCCACCGAAGATACAGGCGCCCTGTTCGGCTCGTCCGTTTTGACCGATTTGAAGGCGCGAATTGGCACAATCATTTCTTCCGCAGTTAGCGGCACAACCGATGGGTTCTCGGTTTTAGGCAGCATCGGAATTAAATTCGTCAAAAACAACGAGGTTTCCGATCCGCTGGAATACAACACATTGACCATCGACGAAGAAAAGTTGGATGAAAAATTATTGAATAACGCCGACGACGTTCGCCGTTTATTTACATTCGACGGCACCACCAACGATTCCAGATTCGCAATCACCGGATTTAGCGGCGATATGTCATACAACGCCGGCGGAATTGGAATCAATTTTACCCATGATGGCACCGCATTCACCGCGGCCGATATTGGCGGCGATTCCAGCGCGGTTGAAATCAACGGCAATACATTGACGATTAAATCCGGCCCCGCAGCCGGCATGGTATTGTATTACAGCGGCGGCGCGGCCAGCGGTTCGTTTACAACCCAATATACAGTTGGGTTCGCAGCCGACATGTTCGCCGAACTCGATGATATTTTAACCGCCGACACCGGATTGGTCGACAACGAAGTTGACACGTTGAAAAAGATCAACGAAACGACCGAAGAACGCATCAGCCGATTGGAAGAACGTATCGAAACGTTCCGTCAAATGCAGCTGGAAAAATTCTATCGTATGGAACAAGCCGTATCCAGATCCAACAGCATATTGGGCAGCTTGAAACAAACGGTAGATGCGCAGAATAAAAGCAGCTAAAAAATAAAAGAGTGGCCAGGCAAGGCGCTCTTCTCTTAGGAGAGATAAGTTGGTACAGAATCAAGCGCATAAGGTATATGCACAGCAACAAATCACCACCGCGTCTCCGGCAAAGCTGGTTTATATGCTATACGACCATGCTATTGTCGCATTGCACGACGCCATCAAAGCCATCGAAGAAAACAATATCGAAAAACGTTGGAAAGCCAATACCAAGGCTTGCGATATAATCACCCATTTATGGACAACATTGGACGTCGAAGGCGGCGGCGAAATAGCGCGCAATCTGGATCAACTATTCGGATTCATGATGACGAAATTGCCCGAAGTGGATTTCAAAAACAATCCGCAGCCCGCGCGGGACGTTATCAAATTGCTGGAACCATTGCGCAGCGCATGGAAAGAATTGTTAGACAGCAAAACAGAACAAGAATTGAACCAGGCATTGGCGGATGCAAAAAATGCAACCCCCGCAGCATCGCCTGAAACATCGCAGAATCAAGCATCGCCGCAGCAAACTGCGGCGCAACAACCGCCTGTTTCACAACCGGCGGCCAAACCCGCAGCGCCAGCATATCCCGGCAAATCCATCGCCGCAGAAATGCCATCGGCCCCTGCCCCAGCCAAATCACCATCATCGACTGTATCCATAAGCGCTTAGATTTCGCGCGCGTTTATGGCCATCCACCAGGAATAAAATGCCCAGCCATTCCCGGCTCGTGCAACTATTGCCTGCCCCCCGATTGCTCTTTTTAAATTTTCATATTAAAAACAGCCACTTGTAGTTTTTTCAAAAGTTGGCCTGGGTCTTGCTTAGTAGACATCCGAAATATCTATCCAAGATTTGGGTAAGGTATATCCGAACAGAATTTATTTTTGTCTACCAGGTAAAGGAGATCCAAGATGGCACTGAATTTAATCACCAACCAAACTGCAAGTATTGCTCACCGCAATTTGGTGCAGTCCGATATGGACATGACCAAGTCCTTGTCCAAATTGTCGTCCGGCCAACGCGTCGTGTCGGCAAAAGACGACGCCGCATCCATGGCGATCGGATCGCGAATCAAGGCCGACGTTCAAGCGTTGCGTCAGATTCAGGTAAACAGCACCCAGGCCATTTCCATGTTGCAAGTTGCCGAAGGCGCGCACGCCCGCATTTACGACATGTTGGTTCGTTTGAAATCTTTGGCATCCCAAGCCGGATCTTCCAGCTTGTCCAACACCGAACGCGGCATGTTGGATACAGAATATCAAACCTTGTTGTCGGAAATCGACCGCACAGCGGCATCGACAACATTCAACAATACTCAGTTGGTAAACGCCAACGTCACCGCCGGCCAATCGAACAACTTCTGGTCGAACGCGATCGACATCGGCATCGGCGGCGTTGCAACCAGCACCGCATCGATTGCCGTTAACGCCAACTTTACCAACAGCAACGGTGTTTATTATATCACCGCATCCGCCGGCGGCCGCGCTTATGTCGGCATCATCAATTCCAACCAAATCAACACATCGAACGGAACATTGACATCCGGCGCATCGATTCGTTTGGTTCCATCCAGCGCGACCACATATGGCGCATCGTCCGGCGATAATTCGTATATCACCGTATCGTTTGGATCGGGCGTAAACGTAACAACGTCTTTGGCGGGCGGCACTGGCAGCTCTTTCGGCAGCAGCGCAGGCAGCACATCGACATCGTTATCGTTCAAAGTCGGTATCGGCAGCAATCCAGTCGACAACCAAATCACATTGAACATGTCGGGCGTCAACAGCACGGCACTGGGCATCGTGAACAGCAACATCTTGACCCAAAACTATGCGGAATCGGCATACGCATCGATCGGCAACGCCATCGACTTGCTATTGACCTTCCGCGCCGATGTCGGCGCCGGTCAAAGCCGGATGGAATCGACATCCGCCAACGTTTCGATCGTTATCGAGAATATGGAAGCGGCAAGAAGCGCCTATCTGGATCTCGACGTCGCGCAAGAGATGGCCAATTTCACCAACAAGCAAATTCTGCAACAAGCCGGCGTCGCCATGATCGCCCAAGCCAACCAGTTGCCGCAAAACTTGTTACGTTTGTTCCAACAGTAAAATCAAACGGAAACAGATTAAGGAGAATTATCATGAATATGTTTAATATTTCCCCGGCAGAACTTGAACAAACGGTTATGGGCGCATCGCCTTCCCGCTTGGTCGTAATCGCCTACAACACCGCGATCGGTTGTTTGGAAAGCGCGATTGAAATGATCGAAAAAGGCGATATCGAAGGCCGCTGGCGTTCGGTTGAAAAAGCCACCGATCTGATTTCGGAATTGTACATGACATTGGATCATGAACAAGGCGGCGAAATCGCGCAAAACCTGGGCTGTTTATATGGATTTGTTTTGTCCCGCCTGCCCCGCATCAATTTTTATAACGATGTGCAAACCGCTGCCGATGCAATCGCGATTTTAGAACAATTGCGCGATTCATGGGTAGAAGTAGACCGCTTGATGGTTGCCAACTCGGATACTCCGGCATCTGCCGAATCCGCCGGCGCCGAAGCAGTTGCCGTCTAATTGCGGCGAATCGTCTGCAAATTTTACCGGCACACGGGCAATAAATACCACGAACGAAAAAATTGCCCGGTGCGATAAAATAAAAAGACGATTTTGCAAGCAATTAAATGGTTTCTAAAAATGGCGCAAGATTTGCATACTAACTAAGATTATAAATTTAAAAAAGAACTGCACAAAAAAAATGATACTGGGTACAAGCAACATACTGACACTGCCGATGGATACGGAATTGCTCCGTGCGGTAGCGCCTGCCCAGAAAGAAAAAGACACTTTTGCGGATATTGCATCGCTCGATACAAAACAACCCGAAGCGGTCGAAACATCCGCCCCGCGCACCGAAGAAAAAACATCGGAAAACACTGAAAAACAAGACAATCCGGCCAAATTGGCATTAATTCCGGATGCGCCCGCCGCATTCAACCTGACCCCGATATTGAATCCGATTGTGGCCGTTGAATTGAACGCGAAATCGGCCGACACAACCGCACAGCCGCAAGCAACCACACCAAACATTTTACCGGCTGCCGTTGCCGTGCTGAACAATAATGTTTCAGTTTTAAATGGGTCTGCAAAATCGCCGATTGCCGATAAATTAAATGCCGATATTGGGAATACCGGCGCGGCAGATCAAGTTTTGCCAGCAGAAATTCAAAATATTTTGAACAAGAATATATCCGCAGCGCCAGCAGCCAACAAACCGATGGCCAAAGCCGGATCCAAATCCGCGGATATTTTAACGAACACTCCTGCCACCAATAGCCCCCTTCCCCAAGACCCATCTTCCCCCCAAGATGCGGCAGGAGTTCTCTCTTCCGATGATGGCGCAGCACGCCTGACAAGACAGCCCGCTGGCGAAAAAGACGCCCTTGCGTTTAATTTGCACCACAAAAATGCAACGCCTAGCGCTGCGGACACAGCAAACGCGGCGCCTTTGCCGAATTTAACGCCTGCGCCTGCGCCAGCGCAGCAACCGGTCAATTATATCGATCCTAAAAACGCGCCGATCGCCGTGATGCATCAGCCGGTCGCCGAACAAGTGGCCGTGCAAATTGTAAAATCTGTCAAAGACGGCGCGGATAAAATCAAAATCCAATTAAGCCCCGAAGATTTAGGCCGCGTTGAAATCCGTCTTGAAATCCAAAAAGACGCGCATATCAAGGCCGTGATCGCCGCCGACAAACCGGAAACCGCCGAATGGCTGCAACGCGACGCCAAACAATTAGAACGCGCCCTGCAGGATGCGGGATTCAAAACCGACAACAACAGTTTCGAATTCCAAAATCGCGATCAATCGCAACAGAATTTCGCCAATCCGTATTTCGACCGGAACACCAACGAACATGCGGCGCATAAATATTATAATGGACGGCACAATTCGGCCGATCTGGATATCGACAATAATGTCTTGGTCAAGAATCTTTATGTCCGCGACGGCGGCGTAAACATAATGGTCTAGGAGAACGGAAATGGATGTTTCAGGCGTCGGCAACGGATCGGGATCGGGATTAACCAGATCGGGTATCGCCAGCAATTTCGACCAATTTTTGTTCTTGCTGACTCAGCAATTACAAAATCAAGATCCATTGCAACCCATGGACACCGCGCAATTTACCAACCAGTTGGTGCAATTCGCCAATGTCGAACAAGGCATTAAAACCAACGAAAACATTCAAAATCTGATTGCCCTGCAACAAGCCAACACCAATGTCGGCATGCTTGGATATATCGGCAAAGAAGTCGAAGTCATCGGCGATAAATTGCCGCTGGAAAAAGGCAAAGAAGCGAAATTCAAATACGCCCTGCCCGAAAAGGCCGACGTATTGACCATTAAAATCAAAGACAAAGACGGCCACGTGGTGCGTGATTTGACCGGCGATTTGGATGCCGGCGCACACGACATCACATGGGATGGCAAAGACAATCAAGGCAATGAATTGGATAGCGGAACTTATACTATCGAAGTCAATGCCGTGAAAAACACCAATGGCGTTCCGAAAACTTTGGAAACATTCACAGCTATCGTCGGCAAAGTCACCGGCATCAACACAAGCTCTGGATTCCCAAGTATTTTGATCGGCAACGTAGCGTTTGGTACGGATTACATTGTTAGCGTAAAAGAACCACAAGTTTAGTTTATTCAAACAACGGATGCACACGAAGCGCATCTATATTTTACTCAGGTAGACACAACTCGATAGGAGAGTACACATGAGTGTGTTTAGTGCCCTAGTAACCGGTGTGTCAGGATTGAATGCGCAATCTCAGGCTTTGGCTACTATTTCCGACAACATCGCGAACGTGAACACGGTTGGATACAAACGTGTTATCACACGCTTTTCCACTTTGGTGACGCAGTCGAATGCCCGCGTCCACTCTCCGGGCGGTGTCAGCTCCAACCCGATCCATTTGACAACGGCGCAAGGTTTGTTGCAATCGACCGGCGGCGAAACCGATGTCGGCATCGAAGGTTCCGGATTTTTTGTCGTGAACCAAAGCAACGTTCCAGGCGTTGGCGATGAATATCTATTCACCCGCGCAGGACAATTTATTCCAGACAGCGAAGGTTATCTGCGCAACACGGCAGGCATGTATTTGCAAGGCTGGGCATTGGATGCCAACGGCAACTTGCCAAGCAACACCAGCAGCTTGAATACATTGGAAACGGTCAATTTGTCCAATATTACCGGCGCCGCGCGTGCAACATCCGGCGTCAGTTTGGGATTGAATTTGCCTGCAAACGCGGCAACAGGTGAACAACGCACCACCCAAGTCACGATGTACGATACATTGGGTGTCGCCCGCAGTATTACATTGAATTGGACCAAAACATCGACCAACAACACGTGGGAACTAAGTTTCAATACCCCAGGCGGCGCGGTCGCCGGTGTGTATGACGAAGATGCCGGCGGCGCTGGCGATTTCCAAGCCAACGCATTGGATGGATCGGGCGTATCGCCTGCCAACCGTGTCATGGTTACTTTTGATACCAGCGGTAATTTGGTCAACATGACTTATGGCGGCACGTCGGTTATCGCCAACAACGGCACATCGTACGAAGGTTTGGTACGCTTCCGCTTTAACTATTCCGCCAGCGGCGCATCGGCAACGCAAGAAGTCGATTTCAATTTCGGCGCAGCCACCGCAGAACCAGTAACACCTTCTTTGTCGCAACAATTCACCCAAGTGGGTAACGATTTTGCGAACAATTTCGGCACCCAAGACGGCGTTGCACCGGGTTCTTATGTCGGCATCAATATCACCGACGACGGCACCGTATACGCGCAGTTCAACAATGGTGAAACCCGCCCTGTTTATCGTATCGCCCTGGCCGATTTCCCAGCAGCCACATCTTTGGAAGCAAGAAACGGCAACGCATACGGTCAAACTGCGAATTCGGGCGCTTATATTCTAAGCCAACCAGGATCCGGCGGTTACGGCAGCATCAAAGCCAACAGTTTGGAAGCATCCAAGGTCGACATCGCCGAAGAATTTTCAAACATGATTTTGACGCAGCGCGCTTATTCGGCCAATACCAAGGTTATCAGCACGGCCGACAACATGCTCGAAGAATTGATTCGTACAATTTCATAGTTTTTAGGTTTCTACTCCCCCCTAGATCCCAGCCCTTAAAAAAGGCTGGGATTTTTTTAATTCGATTTTGGGATCTGCACGGAAATTGCACCGCAACAACAAACATAACACACAGGCAACGATCAAATTGA
>CAYWJR010000033.1:0-17428 GCA_964458615.1 uncultured Alphaproteobacteria bacterium | reverse complement strand
CGCGTAGCGGCCAGACGGGACGGGATAATAATGATCGGTTTTGCGGAATGGGGCATAAAGGAAACTTGTGAATTTCGGGTTTATTTGTGGGGTGAATATAACCCCTTATCCGGAAAATAACAATTTTATCCATATAATCGGTTATTTGCCGGGCTTAACGATTGATCCGTAGATTTTGTGGGCAAAATCCGCTATATATCCCCTAAATTTTTTAGGGATATACCTCGAGAGAACATTTCATGGAAAACAATAAAATTCTGGCCGCAATTTTATGCGCCGCGATGCTGTTTATGATCACCGGATTTTTGTCCGAAGGTTTGGTCGACGCCGAATCGTTAAAAGAAAACGCTTATAAAATCGAAGTCGCCGAAGAATCTTCCGGCGCTGGCGCAACCGAAGCGCCAAAAGAATTGCCGCCGATCGCGCCGATTTTGGCCGCAGCGTCGGTTGCCGATGGCGCGAATGTTTCCAAAAAATGCGCCGCTTGCCACAGTTTCGATAAAGGCGGCCCTAACAAAGTCGGCCCGAATTTGTGGAATATTGTAAATGCCAAACACGCCCATGTGGACGGTTTTGCTTATTCCGAAGCTGTGAAATCCTTGCCGGGCGTTTGGGATTATGAAAGTTTGAATAAATTTTTGCATAAACCGGCCAAATACGCGCCAGGAACGAAAATGAATTTTGCCGGCCTGTCCGCCGAAAAAGACCGCGCGAACATGATTGCATATTTGCGAAGCCTGTCCGACAATCCTGCTCCATTACCAAAATAATTCCGATTGTCATTTCGATGGATCGTAAGCGACTGAACAATCGCCATACGTGAATTGCATTTGGCGGTTGCTTGCGTGCGCTTGGAATGACAAATTTATTTTTGACTTAATAACGGAGACATAACAATGCGCCGCATATTTTTTATTCTGCTGTTTCTTGTTTTTGCGCCAAACGTTCGTGCCGCCGATTTTTACAAACCCATGCACGCGATAGCGATGCAGGGTCAACCGAAATATAACGCCGATTTCAAGCATTTCGATTACGCCAATCCGGATGCGCCCAAAATAGGCGAAGTCAAATTGGCCGCCATCGGCACATTCGACAATTTGAATCCATTTATTTTAAAAGGCATCGCCGCAACCGGCGCGGGCATGATGTTCGATTCGCTTTTGGAATCTTCCGCCGACGAGGCATTCAGCGAATATGGCTTGCTGGCCGAATCGGTCGAAATGCCCGAAGACCGCAGTTGGGTTATTTTCAATTTGCGCCCCGAAGCGAAATTCCAAGACGGAACATCCGTAACCGCCGAAGATGTGGCGTTCACATTTGAAATATTGAAAACCAAAGGCAGCCCGCAATACCGATTATATTATGCGAACGTGACCAAGGTGGATGTATTGTCGCCGCGCCGGGTCAAATTTACCTTCGGCAAGGATTCGAACCGTGAATTGCCGTTGATCGTCGGGCAAATGCAAATCGTGTCCAAGGCGTATTACACCCAGAACGCGTTCGATCAAACGACGTTGACGCCGCCTTTGGGCAGCGGGCCATACAAGGTGGCCTCGGTCGATCCCGGCCGATCGATTACATATGCGCGCGATCCGAATTATTGGGGCAAGGATTTGCCGATTAACGCAGGCCGGTATAATTTCGAACGCATCCGTTACGATTATTACCGCGACGGGAAAATCGCGCTCGAAGCGTTTAAGGCGGGCGAATACGATTTACGAATTGAAAACGTCGCCAAAGAATGGGCGACTGCTTATGATTTTCCGGCGTTGAATTACGGTTTGGTCAAAAAAGAAGAAATCAATCACGAAATTCCAACCGGCATGCAAGGTTTTGCGATGAATACGCGGCGGGAATTGTTCGCCGACCCGTTGGTGCGCCAGGCATTGGGATATGCGTTTGATTTTGAATGGAGCAATAAGGCGTTGTTTTTCGGGTCTTATACCAGAACGCGCAGTTATTTTTCCAATTCCGAATTGGCGTCGATCGGGTTGCCGTCGGCCGATGAATTGAAGGTTTTGGAAAAATACCGCGATGTGTTGCCAGAAGAAGTATTCACCAAAGAATACGTGCCCCCAATGACCGACGGCAGCGGAAATCTGCGCGACAATCTGAAATCCGCGCAAAAATTGCTGGAACAGGCCGGATGGGTTTTGCAAGACGGCGTTTTGTCCAAAGCGGGCAAAAAATTCGAATTCGAGGTGATCAGCAATACACCAATGTTTGAAAGAATTTTGTTGCCGTTCAAAAATAATCTGCAAAAACTGGGTATTACGGCGACGATCCGAACCATCGATTCCGCGCAATATCAAAAACGCATGGAAGATTTCGATTATGATATGACCGTAATCGTTATCGGGCAATCTTTGTCGCCAGGAAATGAACAGCGCAATTATTGGTCGTCCGCATCGGCTGAAACGCGCGGCAGCGACAATTACATGGGCATCAAAAACCCCGCCATCGACGAATTGGTCGAAAAAATTATCGCGGCGAAAACCCGCGAAGAATTGGTTACATACACAAGAGCGTTGGACCGCATTTTGTTGTGGGGACATTATGTGATTCCCAATTGGCATTTGCGTTCGCACCGTATCGCATATTGGGATAAATTTTCCCGTCCCGCCATCCATCCGAAATACGCCCTTGGGTTCATCGATACCTGGTGGGTCGATCCGGCAAAATCCGCCCGGCTGGAAAAACAAAAATCCAACCCGGATAAAACCGTAATGCCTGCCGATCACGATCAGGAACGGCGCGGCATGTGGATCGCGGTTGCGTTATTGGCACTATTGGGCCTGACTATGGCCATAAGGCGCCGGAAATAACGCCTGATAATTCGTTTGGCGTGGTATAAAATATCATGCTTGCTTATATCGTCCGCCGCCTTTTATTGATCATCCCGACATTGTTTGGGATTATGATCATCAATTTCGCCGTTATTCAGGCCGCGCCCGGAGGGCCGGTTGAACAATTGATCGCCCAATTGCAGGGCAAGAATGTCAATGCGGCTGCGCGTATTTCCGGCGGGCAGGGCGAAACGATCGGCCATGCGGGCGCCCCGTCGGCCAGCGGCGGCGGCACCGGTCAGACCGCGAAATACCGTGGTGCCCAGGGTTTGGATCCGGAATTGATCGCTGAAATCGAAAAAATGTACGGTTTCGACAAACCTCCGTTGGAACGTTTTTTGGATATGATGGCGAAATACGCGGTATTCGATTTTGGCGAAAGTTTTTTTCAAAACCGCGCCGTAACGCAATTGGTCGTCGATAAAATGCCGACATCCATCACGCTGGGTTTGTGGACGACATTGTTGGTATACTTGATTTCCATTCCGCTGGGTATTGCCAAGGCGACCCGCGCAGGAACGCCGTTCGATACATGGACCAGCGTTGCGGTGATTATAGGGTACGCCATCCCCAGTTTTTTATTCGCGATCTTGCTGATCGTTCTGTTTTCGGGCGGCAGTTTCTTGTCCATTTTCCCCTTGCGCGGGCTGGTATCGGAAAATTGGGCGGAAATGAATTGGTTCCAGCAAATTTTGGATTACGCCTGGCATATTACCTTGCCGGTATTGGCGATGGTTATTGGCGGATTCGCCAGTTTGACCATGTTGACCAAAAATTCCTTTATCGAAGAAATCAATAAACAATATGTCATGACCGCCCGCGCCAAAGGATGCGCCGAAAAAAAAGTATTGTATGGCCATGTGTTCCGGAATGCGATGCTGATCGTCGTTGCCGGATTTCCCGCCGCCTTTATTTCGATTTTGTTTACCGGATCTTTGTTGATTGAAATTATTTTCTCGCTCGACGGTTTGGGATTGATGGGATTCGAAGCCGCGATAAATCGCGATTATCCGGTTATGTTCGGCACGTTGTACTTCTTTACGCTCCTGGGCTTGTTGATGAATATTCTTGGCGATGTGTTGTATACGGTGATCGATCCGCGAATCGATTTCGACCGCAGGTCGGTGTAAAATGCGCCTGAAACCCAATTTCAACCCCATGACGATGCGGCGCTGGCGCAGTTTCCGGCGCAACAAAACCGGATATATCAGTATGTGGATTTTTTTGGTTTTGTTCGGCCTGTCCTTGTTTGCCGAATTGATCGCCAATAACCGCCCCCTGATTCTGGTTTACCGCGATCAATTTCATTTCCCGATTTTTCAGACCTATACCGATCAATATTTTGGCGGCGATTTCGCAACCGAAGCGGATTACCGCGACCCGCAAATACAATCATTGATCGAAAATGGCGGCGGATGGATGATTTGGCCGCCGATTCCGTTCCGGTATGACACGGTCAATTATAATTTAACGGCGCCCGCGCCAACGCCGCCCAGTTTTGAAAACTGGCTTGGCACCGACGATCAGGCGCGCGACGTTATGGCGCGCGTAATTTACGGATTTCGTATTTCGGTTTTGTTCGGGCTGACCCTGACGATTTTTAGTTCGATTATCGGGGTTGCCGCGGGCGCGGTACAAGGATATTTCGGCGGTAAAGTGGATTTGCTGTTCCAGCGTTTTATCGAAATATGGGGCGGATTGCCGGTTTTGTATTTGCTGATTATTTTATCCAGCGTGGTGGTGCCGAATTTCTGGTGGCTGCTTGGATTGATGCTGCTATTTTCTTGGATGAATTTGGTCGGGGTGGTGCGCGCCGAATTTTACCGCACCCGAAATTTCGATTATGTGCGCGCCGCAAAGGCGCTTGGCGCCGGCGATGTGACCATTATGATCCGTCATATTTTGCCGAATGCGATGGTGGCGACATTGACATTCTTGCCGTTTATTTTGAATGCGTCCATTACCACGCTGACCTCGTTGGATTTTCTGGGGTTCGGCCTGCCGCCCGGCGCGCCGTCATTGGGCGAATTGCTGTCGCAGGGTAAAAACAATCTTCAGGCGCCATGGCTTGGCATATCCGGTTTCGTCGTTCTGGCGTTTATTTTGACACTGCTTATTTTTATCGGCGAGGCCGTACGCGACGCATTCGACCCAAGAAAGATATGGCAATAAAATGACCCAGCCTGTCTTGCAAATCAGAAATCTGAATTTGGAATTCAACCACGGCGACAAAGCCGCAAGGATATTGCACGACGTCAATATCGGCGTCAATCGCGGCGAAACCGTCGCATTGGTCGGCGAAAGCGGATCGGGGAAATCGGTCTGCGCCTTGTCGGTTTTGAAATTGCTGCGCGCAGCCAAATACCCGTCCGGAGAAATTATATGGCATGGTCAAACCGACTTGCTGGCGGAAAACGATCAAGCGTTGCAAGGAATCCGCGGTAACCGCATTTCTATTATTTTTCAGGAACCGATGACGGCGTTGAACCCGCTGCATACCGTATCGCGCCAAATCGACGAATCTATTCAATTGCACCAAAAAATGGATGCGGGAAAACGGCTTGCCCGGGTCGAAGAGTTGCTGCGTCTTGTGGGATTGACCGACACCAAACGGTTTCTTGCCGCTTATCCGCACGAACTGTCCGGCGGACAGCGCCAGCGGATTTTAATCGCCATGGCGCTTGCGAATAATCCGGATCTTTTGATTGCGGACGAACCCACGACCGCGCTCGATGTAACGGTGCAGGAACAAATACTGGATTTGTTGACCGATTTAAAAAATAAATTGGGCATGTCGATGATATTGATCACACATGATCTGAATATGGTTCGGCGCATTGCCGATAAAATTTATGTTTTGAAAAACGGATCGGTGGTTGAATCGGGGAATGTCGCCGATATTTTCCGCGCGCCGAAACACGATTATACAAAATTGCTGTTGAATTCGACGCCAAAGGGCGATCCGGTGCCGCGATCGGATTCGGGCGATGAATTGATTCGGGCGGAAAATTTGCGCGTTTGGTTCCCGATCAAAAAAGGCATTTTGAAAAAAACCGTCGGATATGTCAAAGCAGTCGATGGTGTGAATTTTACTTTGCGTTCAGGGCAAACCTTGGGAATTGTTGGGGAAAGCGGATCGGGTAAAACCACGCTTGGTCTTGCGTTGTTGCGGTTGATCGGATCTGATGGCCGGATCGTATATATGGGGCAAGATTTGCAATCTTTGCCGGCGCGGAAATTGCGGCCATTGCGTAAAAATATGCAAGTTGTTTTCCAGGATCCATTCGGCGCACTCAGCCCGCGCATGAGCATCGAAGAAATAATCGGCGAAGGAATCGGCGTGCATTATCCCGATTGGGCGCAAACAAAAATCCGCGCCGAGGTCGAGCAGGCGTTGCGGCGCGTAAATTTGGATCCGTCGATTGTAAACCGGTATCCGCACGAATTTTCCGGCGGTCAGCGCCAACGGATCGCCATCGCCCGCGCTTTGGTATTGAAACCCAAATTGGTCATTTTGGATGAACCGACATCCGCGCTGGATATGACGACACAGGCGCAAATCGTCGATTTATTGCGCGATTTGCAAAAACAAGATCATCTTAGTTATATTTTAATCAGCCACGATTTGCGGGTAATCAAGGCGTTGTCGCACGATATAATCGTGCTGCGATCCGGAATCGCCGTTGAATCGGGCGCCGCCACGCAAGTCCTGGAAAACCCAAAAACCGAATATACCAAGGCCTTGATGAAGGCGGCCTTTGCGGACATCGCATAAAAAATCCAGCGAATGATTTATAAAAAAACAGCCCCAGAATGGGGCTGCTTTAATATAATGGTACAAAAAACC
Source organism: uncultured Alphaproteobacteria bacterium (assembly GCA_964458615.1). Classification (GTDB taxonomy): domain Bacteria; phylum Pseudomonadota; class Alphaproteobacteria; order SHNJ01; family SHNJ01; genus SHNJ01. Next base: position 10,735 of record CAYWJR010000033.1, on the reverse strand, counting down.
CTAGGCTGCTTCGCGGATATGATAAGGCGTTTCGTTTATTTTTTGCGCGGCGGATTGAATCAATTGGGACAATTCATTCAAATAAGAAGCGCCCGCGGGCGTGCGTTGCACCAAAACGCTGCGTTTATTGGTTTCGTCGCGCTGGCGTTGAATCAAATTCAATTCGGTCAACCGATCCAATGCGCGGGTGATCGCCGGTTTGGTGATATTCAATGTCGCCGCCAATCCGCGCACGGTGTGCGGCGGCGCGCTGACATAAACGGTCAAAAGCACGGCCAGTTGCCGCGCGGTTAAATCGGGGCTGTCTTTGCGTACGCCTTCGGACGTAATGATCCGTAACCAGTCCAATGCCTGAGCGCTTGTTAAGCTGGATTGCATAAATTTTCCTTTTATTTTTTTAAATGAGAAGTTCTATGGATTTTTTGGAAAGTTTGAGAAGGCGCAATTAAACATTTTTATAACGCGCTTGCAACAACGAAAATAATCCACGGATCGTCATCGCTTCGCCGCCATATGGACGGCCCGGTTTATCGTTTGGATTCCATGCATACAAATCCAAATGGATCCATGGCGTTTTCGGCGCAACGAATTCATTCAAAAACAACGCAGCCGTGATCGCGCCGGCGAATGGCGAGCTGCCTGTGTTGTTGATGTCGGCAATTTTGGAATCCAGCATCGGGCGATAATTTTTCCACAAAGGCATCGGCCACATTGGATCTTCTTCGTCCCGTCCGGCATGCACCGCCTTGACCAGCAATTCGTCATTGTTGCTGAATAAAGCCGGCAATTCCGGGCCAAGGGCGGTGCGCGCCGCGCCGGTCAATGTCGAAAAATCGATCATTAAATCCGGCGCGCTTTGCGATCCTTCCCACAAACAATCCGCCATCACCAAACGGCCTTCGGCATCGGTATTTCCTATTTCGACCGTAGTGCCTTTGCGCGACGGTATGACGTCCAATGGGCGAAAGGCATTACCGGAAATACTGTTTTCAACGGCTGCGATTAAAACCCGCAAACGGACTTTTAATTTCGATTGCATAATCATGTGCGCCAGACCCAGCGCATGGGCGGCGCCGCCCATATCCTTTTTCATAATCAACATGTTGGAATCGCTTTTGATATCCAAACCGCCGGTATCGAAACAAACGCCCTTGCCGACCAAAACCAATTCAGGATGTTTTGGATTTCCCCAATTCAAATCGATCAATCGCGGCGCAAAAGCGGCGGCGCGCCCGACCGCGTGAATCAATGGGTAGTTCTGATGCAACAAATCGTCGCCTTCGATCACGCGAACTTTGCCGCCATGATGTTTTCCTAAATTGACCGCGATCGATGCGATCGCATTCGGATTCATATCCTCGGCCGGCGTGTTGACCATATCGCGGATCAAATAAATGGCCTGCGCGCTTGCGGATAATTTGGCGGCGTCTATATTTTTCGGCGCAATTAATTGCGCCGGGATTTTGCCAGGTTTTTTGTACCGGGTGAATTGATACGATCCCAATGACCAACCCAGGCATAAATCGGTCAATTCTGATTTGGTGATAAAACTGGTATCGGCGAAATGATAAACGCCCGATGGCAATGCCATGGGCAATCCGGCCGCGGTCCAAACCGATAATTCATGAAATGTAACAACGGCGCCATAAAACCCGCCTTTGTCGCCCGGCAATAAAGACCAGCTGCCCGGCGCCGGGGTAAAATTCGATTGTTGCAACCAATGTTGGATAAATTTGGGTTGGTTTTGGATCCAATTTTTATAATATTTCACGGCAACGATATGAACTGGCCGCGATTGATTTTGGGACGATTGTAAAATGCCGTTTGGCAAGGCAGGTTGTAATTTTTGTGCGGATTTTTTAGCAGCCATGACATTTCTTTCCTTGAAAAAACCAGAATTATACCCACATAATAGAGTACAAGAACAAGCGCGCCGCAAGCGATAAGCCGCCCGGCCACAAGGCCTTGTTGGCCAAGGAGTGATAAGAATGTCAAACCCGTTTGACGAATTTGACGATGATTTCGGCCCCGAAGACGATTTTATGGACGATGATATGATCGACGACGACATGGATATGGATGCGCCAGCAAGTCATCCGGTCGCATCCGCGCCTGTTTTGGTATCCTCGATCGATTTATTCAATTTGGGCGTCAATCATGTCGCCTATGTCAAATCCGCGACCGTTAACGGCGTAAAGGGATTTTCCATTCATGCCGCCGATGGAACGCCGATGGCGGTAACAAGCGACCGCGCCATGGCGCGCGCCGCCGTTATCCAGCACAATATGTTGCCCGTCAGCGTGCATTAAATATTTTACGGCATAAAATTAATAAAAAACCGCATCGATGGATGCGGTTTTTTTTATCTAAAAGATTGCAAAGAAATTATTTTGCGGCGCCATTGATGGATTTGGCGAATACGGATTGGATTCCGGCGCCGTTTTTGGCGTTGCGCAGTTCCGATTTCGCGGCTTCGTCCTTGAATACCTTGGCGATTTGCGACAAAGCGGTTAAATGATCCGCGCCCGCCGATTCCGGGGCAAGCAGCGTGAAAATCAAATCGACCGGTTTTTCATCGACCGCTTCGAAATCGACCGGTTGCGACAGGCGTACGAAAACGCCGTGGATTTTATTTAAATTGGCGAAACGGCTGTGCGGAATGGCGACGCCGTCGCCGGTTCCGGTCGTACCCAAACGTTCCCGTTGCAACAGGGCGTCGAAAATTTCTTTTTCATGCAATCCGGAACTTTGCGCGCCATAAGCGGCGATTTTTTCCAGCAATTCGCGTTTGGTTCCGGCCTGGATGTCGACCACAATAGATTCAGGCGACAATAAATTGGCGATGTTCATAACGATACCTTGTTTGTTCTATCTTGGCGTGATTTAGCTTGCGGCCTTGACTTTGGATGGGATCGTATTGCTTGGGTCGATCCAGCCGATATTGCCGTCCGGACGCCGGTAAATCACATTCATGCCGCCGCTGGATTTGTTTTTAAAAACAATCGCCGGATAACCGGACAAATCCATCCGCATAACCGCCTCGCTGACCGACAATGTTTCGATTTGGGTGGTCATCTCGGCAATTACCAACGGCTGTTCCGGGGCTTCGCTGCCGGTTTGTTCATGGCCGGCGCCCGCCAAAACGAATTTCTGTGCTTCGATCATTTCCGCCATTTCTTCGTGGGTCGGGGCGGAACGCGTGTCTTTTAGTTTGTTTTTATAACGGCGCAAACGGCCATTGATACGGCTTAGGGCGGTATCGAACGCGACATAGGCATCGTCGGCTTCGCCATGGCCTTGAACCATAATATTGCGGCTGACATGAACCTGAATATCGCATTGAAACCCGTGATTATGCTTGTCGAAAACGATATGGGCTTCGATCGGGCGGCTGAAATATTTCTCCGCCACTTCTTGCAATTTGGTGGTGGCGTGATCGCGCAGACTGTCGCCAACGCTCATATGGCGGCCGGTAACGGAAATTTTCATGTTCTTTAACCTTATCGAGTTAGGGAAATAATGTTTGTTTTATATTGTTAATTTTTATAGGCGGCACGGTTTTTCGCACATGCACACAATTTGAAACCTAATGTTCCAACGCCCATTCGTCAAGTCGAAATCATATCGTTTAAATTATTTTAAATCAATGACTTAATGCCGCAATACGGCGGCGGTCGCTGCTGGATGGGATATTCAACTGTTCCCGGTATTTGGCAACCGTCCGGCGCGCTACTTCGATTCCGTCATTATGCAGCAGGGCGACGATTTTATCGTCCGAAAGGGGTTTGGTTTTCGGCTCGGTATCGATCAACATTTTGATTTTGTGCCGCACGCTTTCGGATGAATGGGCGGCCTTGCCGTCGGCGGCGGCGATCCCGGCGGTGAAAAAATACCGCAATTCGAAAATCCCGCGCGGCGTCGCCATATATTTATTGGTGGTAACCCGGCTGATGGTCGATTCGTGCATGCCGACCGCTTCGGCGATTTCGCGGCGAACCAATGGCCGCAAATATTCGATGCCGTAATTGAAAAATGCTTCTTGTTGGCGCACGATTTCGGTCGATACCTTTAAGATGGTTTGCGCGCGTTGATGCATCGCTTTGATCAGCCAATTGGCGGCTTGGAATTTTTCCGATAAATATTTCTTTTCTTCTTTGTTTCCGGCCTTGCCCTTGATGTCGGCGTAATACCGGTTATTGATCAAAACGCGGGGCAGGGTTTCGGAATTTAATTCGACATGCCATCCGCCGCCTTTTTGTTGGCGCAAATAAATATCGGGAATCAATGTGTGCGCTTGTTCGCGTTTGAAATGTTCGCCCGGTTTTGGATTCAGTTCCTTGATTTCGGCGATCATGTCTTTTAAATCTTCGGCGCTGCATCCGACCAATTTCTGCAATTCCGGAATTTTGTGCGACCCCAATAAATCCAGATGATCCAAGAATTTTTGCATCATCGGATCCAGCCGGTTTTTTTCCCGCAATTGCAAACCCAGGCATTCGGACAAAGACCGCGCGAAAACCCCCGGCGGATCCAATTGCTGCAAACGCAGCAACGTAAATGTGGCGCGTTCGATGGTGCATTCAAGGCCGCTTGCGACGGCATCCAGATTGCCGCGAAAATACCCGGCATCATCCACCATATCGATCAAATACGCGGCGATGATCCGGTCGCCCGGATCGGTTAAATCGATGGCGATCTGATTTAACAAATGATCGCGCAGGCTGATTTCGTTCGCCAATTTGTTTTCATAACCATATTCGTCGGAATCGAAATTGTAACTGCCCCCGGCGCCATCCCACGAAGCCAGATTGACGTTTTCGGCGCTGCCGGTTCTGTCTTCGTCCCAATGGTTTTCATAATTGGTGTCCAGCGGCGCATCGACATCCGCTTTGCCGGCATCGGACATTTCAACGCTGTCTTTTGGCGCGGGCGCATCGCCCCAATCGTCATTGTCCGCCGTTGGCGCACTTCCCATGCCGTCGCTGGGATCGGCCGGTTGCCCCATGGATTCCATCGGGTTTTCGGCCAGAACGGTCAAATTATTGTCGTCGCCTATTTCAATTTCGGTTCCATCGGGACGTTCCAGCAATGGATTTTGTTCCAATTGTTTTTCGACAAAGGCCGCCAGTTCCAGATTGTTCATCTGCAACATTTCAATCGCCTGCTGCAATTGCGGCGTGATTGTTTGGATTTGCTGTCCACGCAAATCCAGTTTTTGGTTAATGGCCATATTCTACCTTTGCGGTCTTGCCGTCAGTCGGCAACAGCATGGCTTATTATAGGCTGAATTTCTCGCCAAGATAAACGCGGCGGACGTTCTGGTCGTTGACAATTTCTTCGGGTGTGCCTTCCATCAACACCGATCCCGAATGAATGATATAGGCGCGGTCGACGATGTCCAAAGTTTCGCGGACATTGTGGTCGGTGATTAAAACGCCCAGTCCGCGTTTTTTCAAATGCAGGATCAATTCCCGAATATCGCCGACGGCGATGGGGTCGATCCCGGCCAACGGTTCGTCCAGCAGTATAAAAGACGGCTTGCTGGCCAGCGCGCGGGCAATTTCGGTGCGGCGGCGTTCACCGCCCGACAACGCCAACGCGGGCGAACGGCGTATATGTTGAATCGAAAATTCGGATAACAAGCTTTCCAGCATTTGTTCGCGCCGTTCGGCGTCGTCTTCGGATATTTCCAAAATCGACCGGATATTGTCTTCGACCGAAAGGCCGCGGAAAATCGACGATTCCTGCGGAAGATAGCTGATGCCTTTGCGCGCTCTGCGGTACATCGGCAATGTGGTGATGTTTTCGCCGTTCAAATGAATGGTGCCGGAATCGGGTTTGATCAGGCCGGAAATCATATAAAAACAAGTCGTTTTACCGGCGCCGTTCGGGCCTAGCAACCCGACGATTTCGCCATGACGCAACGATATTTTTATATTCCGTAAAACCTGGCGGCCTTTGTACGCTTTGGATAGGTTGTCGATTTCAAGGCCTGGATTGTTCGCAACCAAACGCGGCGATCCGGGCTTTTTACCGTCCGATTTATCGGTATTTTGTTTGCGCGTCTGTTTGGTTTTGTTGATGGTCATGATATGGCCGGTTGCGGTTAATATGTTCCGGCTTTTTTTGCCGGAGACGGTATAACCAATGCTCTTACCCGTTTCATTCCTTGATTGTCGGCTTTGTCGCTAAGCAAGCGGCTAACGCCGGTTTTGGTGTTCAGTTCGGCATAATCGCCCTGAAGCTGATTTGGCCCTTGGGTCAGTTTAACATGGCCTTTTAATGTTGCAACCCCCGCCGATAAATCGTACGTCGCTTGATCGGCGCTGCCTAAATTGTTGTCCGACTGCACCGTCACGTCGCCTGTCGCGTCAACGCGGCCAATGCCCATTTTCCCGTCTTTGTCTTTGGTGAAATGCGCCGATATGGTATTCGCGCTTAGGCGGCTTTTATTTTGTGAAACCACCGCCCCGCCGCGCGCGACCGCCAGATTTTTTTCCTGCCAGAATTCGATTCGTTCGTGCGCGGTCAATTTTGCCGACGGCGATGTCAATTGCATCGTTTTTCCGGTCATCACAAACGCGCGTTGATCCAGATCGTAATAGGCATTGTCGGCCGTAACGTTATTTTCGCCGGTTTGAATGCGGACATTTCCATCCGCTTCCAGTTTGTATAATTCGAAATCGCCGCCGCCATCGCCGCCGCGGTAATATCCGCGCAATTCATCGGCGATAACGGTCATATCGCCGCTGGTCGCCTTGGCGTTGCCGCGCGCGATATATACATTTTCGCCTTTGCGCCATTCCAATCCATTATCGGCTTCGATTTGCACCGGATTTTTTTGATTCGGGGCGATCAGCCCCAAACCCTGAAGGCCGGGACTGGCTGCCGTTGAATTTTGCGCGCTTGCGGCGTTTATTGTAAATGCCGCGGCAAATACGGCGCAAAGGAATAAATTGGTTTTCATGATGCGATTAAAGGTGCTTTGGGCGCTGTTGGCAAGAGGTTCAATTTGACTTTTCCACGTAAAACCACCCGGTCGCCGTCTTGCGCGGCTTCGAATCCTTGTGATGTGAACCATCCTTGCTGGCTTTGCCCGGTTACGTTTGCATCGCTCCAAACAATTCCTTGCGCGAAATCGGCATAGGCGGCGTTGGTGCGTATTTCATGGCCTTGATTGGTTTTAATGACGATATTTCCCTGGGTCGCCATGCCGTGCCGGTTACGCCAATAAGTGGAACGGTCGGCCGCGATGGTTAGTGTCTGCGCATTTTCGAATTTTACGTTGACCTGCAAATTGGTCAAATTGATCGCTTGAAAATTTTCCGGCGACGGTGCCGCCGCCGCGGCTTTGATATTGTATACAAGCCCGTTGCCGTTATTGCCGACATAATTCGGGCCGACAATCATCGACGATTGCGGCGCTTTGTCCGCGACATTATCGGCGGTGATGCGGAATCTGGTTTCGTTTTCCACCAAATTCGGCCACACGCTGATCGCCAGCAAAATTGCAACCGCCATAGCGGGCAGAATCATTTTCAGCCAGTAAACGCGGTCGGAATAATTGTTTTTGCCGACTAAAATATCGACAGTCGGCGTGTAATCGAACCGCGCCGGATTCGATTGGGTTTTTGCCAGCAATTTTTTTCCGGCGCGCGCCATTTACACCACCCCTGCGCGCAGGAAATCGTGAATATGGACAATGCCCTGCAATTCGTCGTCATCCAAAACGAACAGGCACGTGATCGATTTTTGATTCATGATCGCCAACGCCTCCGCGGCCAGCGCCTTGGATGAAATAGTTTGCGGGTTTTTGGTCATAACCTCGGTTGCGGTCAGATTTAAAAAATCGTCGTTCATGTGGCGGCGCAAATCGCCGTCGGTTACAACGCCCAGCAATTTCCCGCGTTTATCCACGATCCCGGCGCATCCGAATCTTTTTTCGCTCATGACGATTAAAACGTCGCGCATCAAATCGTCCGGTTTTGCGATCGGCAATTCAATGCCGGTATGCATAAATTTTTCAACGCGCATCAAACGTTGCCCCAATTTTCCGCCAGGATGGAATTCGCGGAATTTATCGGCGGTGAATTCTTTTTGTTCCAACAAACATACCGCCAACGCATCGCACAATGCCAGCGTCATGGTTGTCGATGTTGTCGGCGCAAGCCCCATCGGGCAAGCTTCGACCGCGTCCGGCAATTGTAAAACCGTATCGGCCGATGCGCCCAGCGCGCTGGCCGGGTTTCTTGTAATTGCAATCAGCGGAATCGAAAAACGTTTGCAATAGGCGATGATGTCGCCCAATTCCGGCGCTTCGCCGGAATAGGAAATGGCGATAACGGCGTCATCGGATGTAATCATGCCCAGATCGCCATGGCTGGCCTCGCCCGGGTGAACATACTGCGCCGGCGTGCCGGTCGATGCGAATGTGGCCGCCAATTTTCTGGCCACGTGACCGGATTTTCCAATACCCGTTACGATAACTCGCCCCTTGGTTTGCACCAAGGTTGCAATCGCGCCTTGAAACCGCGAATCCAAATTGTCGCGCAATAATTCAATGCCGGCGATTTCTTTGTTCAAAACATCTTTGGCTTGATCCAAAACCGCATCAAGACCCAAAGATTTGGCGATAACGAGTTTCAACGGTTGAATGTTCGGCTTGCCCATCATGATCCTGTATACATTATATAGTGCGATTATGGCCGCCCCAGGGCGATGTTATAAGATATTGAAATGTAATAATTTATGCCAAAAAGCAATTTACGCGGGCATTATGCCTGAAAAACCGATTCAGGTCAATTAAATCTCTTTTTTGGATAAATCGTTTATTCTGACCAATTTTTCGGTGTCTTTTCAAAACATCCAGTATATAAACACAACGAAACAGTGCTTTTATTACGACATAGCAACAACATATGTTTGATATAAAATTTTATGCATTTATAACATAAAATTATATATTTTTGTCAGAATGATTTAATTTATAACAAATATAGTATATATATCTTATAAAGATATAAACTATGGTACAATATCAAATATATGTTACAAAAATTAATTTTTTAGGGGCGGGATATGGCCAATACGATTTCAAGGTCAAATACAACAGTCGATGTTTTATCGGTCGATTTGAAAACGGCTTTGACGCGCGGCAAGTTGGGAAATTTGAAACCATCCTCAGCAGTTGGCGCGAAAATCGATACACGCGCTTTGATGGATCTAAGCCGTAAATTACGCACCCAGCCTGCCACCGTTTCCGCGCAACTGCGATTGAATAATCCAACCACGGCGGCTCCCGATACATCTTTGGCGACGATCGACGCGTATGTTGCCGCGCATCGTTATGGGTTCGGCGTTGGGCCGAACGATTTAACGGCGATCCGCAATGCCGGCGGCGCGCGGCCATGGCTGCGCGCGCAATTCGAAGGCGCCCCGGATTTCGGACAAAATTACAATACCCATGGCGACAATATCCGGCTTTATTACACGGCCTTGTGGAATGGATCTTTTCCTCAGCGTGAAAGATTGATGAACGAATTGCGCGATAATATTTATATGAATCAAGCGATCCGGTATTTCCGCGAAGCGGCCAATACCGCAAAACCCGCTTTGTTCAGCTGGAATATGTTTTTGATGAATAATTTCAGCATTTCCTTTCGCACCGATCGCGAAGAAGATTTATTGATCGGCGGGCAATTCGGCGCTTATTTTAAAACGATCCTGAATCATTCGCGCGGCAAAATGAAAGATTTGCTGTACGCGATCGCGCTAAGCCCGGCGATGATGGAATTTTTAAACAGCCAAATAAACCGCGCCGGGGCGGTGAATCAAAATTATGCCCGCGAGTTGCTGGAATTGCACACGATGGGCGTAAATGGCGGTTACACCCAACAAGACATCGATGCGCTGGCCTTGGTTTTTGCCGGATTCCGTTATATCGCCCGGTTGTCGTCCGGATACGATCGTGCGGGCGAAATCACCGTCAGCGGCGGCGACGTATATCTGGGCGAAATTTATATTCCGGTTTTAAATTTGCGGCTTCCGCCTATTGGCGCTGCGTGGCTTGCTTATGGCAGAGTTACACAAGTTTTAGACGCAATCGCCATGCACCCAAGCACGGCAGAACGTTTTGCAACATCGATGGTCCGGTATTTTTTCATGGACGACATGAATTTGCCGATGGCCGCGCAAATGAAAAACGATCTGAAAACCGTTTATCTGAATACCCAAGGCGATTTGAAACAAGTCGCGCTGGCCATGTTTAACCATCCGTCGTCATTGACCCGTTTGATGCGGTCGCCCGTAAAACGCCCCGATGAAATTATGATGGCGATGATGCGGGTCAGCGGCTTGATCGCGCCTGCATCCGGCAGCGCGGGCGATTTAGGCGATAATTTTATCCGCGATATTATCCGCTACGACTTGCCGTCGATGAATTGCCCATTTTGGCAAGCGGCCGATGTTCAAGGATTCCCGGTCACAACGGATTACTGGCTGAATCGCTCGCCTGAAAACCTACTAAGCATTATCGACCGGATCGGCGGCAAGGTTGCGTTGCTGATGGGGCAAAGATCGGCGGCGGATTTGTTCAACCAATCGATCGGCCCTATTGCCCGCACCAGCCGCATGACGGCCACGAAAAATTTGATAAACAGCCTGGAATCCAATCCGATGCTGGCGGTGATGGGCACATTCTGTTCGGCGGAATTTATGACCAAGGGGATTGCCTGAT
>CAYWJR010000032.1:9257-17899 GCA_964458615.1 uncultured Alphaproteobacteria bacterium | reverse complement strand
GCCGCGGTGAATACGTTCCCGGGCCTTGTACACACCGCCCGTCACACCATGGGAGCTGGTTCTACCTTAAGACGTTTCGCTAACCGCAAGGAGGCAGACGGCCACGGTAGGGCTAGTGACTGGGGTGAAGTCGTAACAAGGTAGCCGTAGGGGAACCTGCGGCTGGATCACCTCCTTTCTAAGGAAAATTCCGGCAAGTCGTCTGCTCTGCAGGACTCGGAATTTCTGAAGAATATAAAATCCAGTTCGATTGATGTACATCGATCGTATTGGTCGTAACGCCGTCCACTTATCCCTTTTTGATCAAAACCTGCTTGCCCACTTTGGCAGGCTAATAGCAGCCAATACGGGGGTGTAGCTCAGCTGGGAGAGCACCTGCTTTGCAAGCAGGGGGTCATCGGTTCAATCCCGTTCACCTCCACCATTGGTTTCTCGTTTATCAGAGTTTGCTAGTTTGTTGGGTTGGTGAATTAAGGGCTTGTAGCTCAGTTGGTTAGAGCACACGCTTGATAAGCGTGGGGTCGCAAGTTCAAGTCTTGCCAGGCCCACCATTCCTTGGTTTTGATCGTCTGCGTAAAATCATAAATCAGCCGTTATTTCGGACGGTTGTTTTCTGATTTTAGTAATAAAGTCAGTCTTGTCTTGTTGTTTGAAATCGTAAATATGTATGTATAGTTCAATTATAATGATGAGTAATAATTGAACCAACAATTAGTGATATTGTGTCTTAATCTCATGATCTTGCATGGATCATGTGGGAGCTAGCGAGTTGGCTCCACCAGAAAATACTACTTCATTGCTTAGAGAAATCTAAGTTCTGGTTTTAAGGCACGCAAAACATTCTCTGTCTGCACCGGTAATTTGTGCAGACAATCAAGAAGCGAGAATCTCTCAGATTGTGCTAAATTTGGACTTTGTTTTCGGCTTTCGGGCTGAAAGGCAGAGACGCGGCGCCGCCCGCCAGTTTTCTTACAAGAGGGACTGGAAAGGCAAAACGTTAAATGAAAATTTGTCTGAATTTTGCAAGCAATCAAGTAATTAAGGGCACTCAACGAATGCCTTGGCTATAAGAGGCGATGAAGGACGTGACAGGCTGCGATAAGCTGCGGTGAGGGGCCAATACCCTTTGACCCGCGGATTTCCGAATGGGGAAACCCACCCGCAAGGGTATCTGTAACTGAATACATAGGTTACAGAAGCAAACCCGGGGAACTGAAACATCTCAGTACCCGGAGGAAAGGACATCAACCGAGACTCCGTTAGTAGTGGCGAGCGAACGCGGACTAGGCCAGTGATCAGAACGTAAGAAACAGAAGCTGTTGGAAACCAGCGCCATAGTGGGTGATAGCCCCGTATGTGTAGAAAGCGTTTTGATCCTCGAGTAAGGCGGGACACGAGCAATCCTGTCTGAACATGGGGGGACCACCCTCCAAGCCTAAGTACTCCTTATAGACCGATAGTGAACAAGTACTGTGAAGGAAAGGTGAAAAGAACCCCGAAAGGGGAGTGAAATAGACCTGAAATTGGGTGCTTACAAGCAGTCATAGGGGACATGATCCCTGGTGGCGTACCTCTTGTATAATGGGTCAGCGACTTAAACTACGTAGCAAGCTTAAGCCGATAGGTGTAGGCGCAGCGAAAGCGAGTCTTAATAGGGCGCTAAGTTACGTGGTTTAGACCCGAAAGCAGTGTGATCTAGCCATGGCCAGATTGAAGGTGGGGTAACACCCACTGAAGGATCGAACCGATTACCGTTGCAAAGGTACCGGATGAGCTGTGGTTAGGGGTGAAAGGCTAATCAAACCTGCAAATAGCTGGTTCTCCGCGAAATATATTTAGGTATAGGCTTCAGTGAATGCCAATGGGGGTAGAGCACTGGATAGGCTAGGGGATCGCAAGATCTACCAAACCTAACCAAACTCCGAATACCATTGAGCAATACTGAGGACTCAGACAGTGGGAGCTAACTTTCATTGTCGAGAGGGATAAAAACCCAGACCGCCGTCTAAGGTCCCCAAGTCGTAGTTAAGTGGGAAAGGATGTGACACTACCATGACAGCCAGGAGGTTGGCTTAGAAGCAGCCATCCTTTAAAGAAAGCGTAATAGCTCACTGGTCTAGATAAGTTATGTCGCGCCGAAAATGTAACGGGGCTAAAACTATGCACCGAAGACGTGGACTCGAAAGAGTGGTAGCGGAGCGTTCCCTAAGTCTGTGAAGGTCAATCGTGAGGTTGGCTGGAGACATGGGAAGTGAGAATGCTGACTTGAGTAACGATAAACACCGTGAGAGACGGTGTCGCCGAAAGTTCAAGGTTTCCTGCGCAAGGTTAATCCGCGCAGGGTAAGCCGGAGCCTAACCCGAGGCCGAGAGGCGTAGGGGATGGTAACACGGTTAATATTCCGTGGCTCGTGGGTGTGTGACGAAGGCCGTAAGCTGTTCTTTCTTATCGGATTGATAAGGGCAGCGAAGGACTTCCAGGAAATAGCCCCCACATATGATCCGTACCTCAAACCGACACAGGTGGACTGGTAGAGTATACCAAGGCGCTTGAGAGAATGGCTGTGAAGGAACTCGACAAATTGCTCCCGTAACTTCGGAAGAAGGGAGACCCTATTTCGGGCAACCGCGATAGGGTGGCACAAGCCAGGGGGTAGCGACTGTTTAACAAAAACACAGGGCTCTGCAAAGACGAAAGTCGAAGTATAGGGTCTGACGCCTGCCCGGTGCCGGAAGGTTAAAGTGAGGAGTTCACGCTCTGATCTGAAGCCCCGGTAAACGGCGGCCGTAACTATAACGGTCCTAAGGTAGCGAAATTCCTTGTCGGGTAAGTTCCGACCTGCACGAATGGCGTAACGACTTCCCCATTGTCTCCACAGCCAACTCAGTGAAGTAGAATTCTTCGTGAAGATGCGAAGTAACCGTAGTTAGACGGAAAGACCCTATGCACCTTTACTATAACTTTGCATTGGTATTAAGAACTGTTTGTGTAGAATAGGTGGGAGACTTTGAAGTTCTGGCGCCAGCTGGGATGGAGTCACAATGTGAAATACCACCCTGACCGTTCTTGATATCTAACCATGTCCGCTGAATCGCGGACTGGGACCATGCATGGTGGGTAGTTTGACTGGGGCGGTCGCCTCCCAAAGAGTAACGGAGGCGCGCGATGGTGGGCTCAAGCTGGTCGGAAATCAGCTGCTGAGTGCAATGGCATAAGCCCGCCTGACTGCGAGACTGACAAGTCGAGCAGAGACGAAAGTCGGCCATAGTGATCCGGTGGTTCCACGTGAGGAGGGCCATCGCTCAACGGATAAAAGGTACGCTAGGGATAACAGGCTTATCTCCCCCAAGAGTCCCCATCGACGGGGAGGTTTGGCACCTCGATGTCGGCTCATCGCATCCTGGGGCTGTAGAAGGTCCCAAGGGTATGGCTGTTCGCCATTTAAAGCGGTACGTGAGCTGGGTTCAAAACGTCGTGAGACAGTTTGGTCCCTATCTGCTATGGTTGTTGGAATATTGAGAGGAGTTTTCTCTAGTACGAGAGGACCGAGAAGAACGTATCTCTGGTGCACCAGTCGTCACGCCAGTGGCGCAGCTGGGTAGCTATATACGGATAAGATAACCGCTGAAAGCATCTAAGCGGGAAACTTTCCTCAAAACTAGTATTCCCCATTAGGATCGTGGTAGACCACCACGTTGATAGGCCGGATGTGTAAGGGCGGCAACGCCTTCAGCTAACCGGTACTAATAGTCCGATTGACTTGATTGCTTGCATGATTCAGATTTTTGATTATTCAAATTTCAGATCGTAAAGCAGATTCTTGCCGCCGCTTTGTAAAGCGGCGTGATTAAAAGAGAATGTAAACAATATCACTATTTTTCTACGTTTCATCGAGCTGGTGGCTTTACCAGTGAGTGAACACCCGATCCCATCCCGAACTCGGAAGTGAAAATTACTTGGGCCGATGGTACTATGACTTAAGTCCTGGGAGAGTAGGTCGTTGCCAGCTCTATGAAGCGTAGAAAAAATACATACATATTCAAACCAAGATTAAACCGCCCGGTGAATCAATTCCCGGGCGGTTTTTATTTGCATATTAAGCGATTGATAGGCATGTGTTTTTCGTGATTTCTAAGATCATTGTGCGGCATCGACGTATCTGTATAATGGCGTTATAGGACATGAAAACAACCATTATGCGTACAAACGATTATGAAAATATGTATGCCGGTCTTTCCGCTGCGCACCTGATCCAGCTTGCTGGGTCGTGGAATCCTGTTGTTGATCCAGATTTCAAGGCGATGCTTAGAAATGAGCAATATGGCGAGCTAATCGCGCATTTAGAGGCCGTGATACAAACCCAGCCGCAAAACAGGTTCGCCAAACTGACATTGGCCAAAGCCTGTTCCAAAACCGGGAATGACCAAAAAGCCGCGCAATTGTTTGTTGAATTGATTGATGCGTATTCCACAGATTCTCAGGTTTATTACTGCATAGGCGATTTATTCGACAATCGCGGTAAGCGTGGCCACGAAATTCCGCCCAACGCATTATACGATTTTTTTTGGTTCGCGTGGCGGCACAATAAACACGATTACATTACCATGACGCGCATGGCGCAAATATGCAAAACCATGGGCGATTGCGATTTGGCGATTCATTGGTATGAAAAAGTTTTACAGGCCGAACCGCATAATCATTATGTTTTGACGGATCTCGCTTATTTGAATTTTACGCTGGCCGCAACGCATCATCTTGCCAGGGAAGAATATCTGCACAAAGCGTGGGATTATTTGTCCCGCGTGCCGGATCGGCACCGCGATGTGCATTATCAAATCGCATGTGTTCGTTATTACATACTAACCGGGCAAGGGTCACAAGCGGTACAAGTGGCCGAAAAAGTCGTCAAAGAAAAACCAAGCGGGCTGCATAAAATGGCTTTGGTCAATGCATTGATCAGCGCGGGCGAGCATGCGCGAGCCATTGATACGGCATTGAGAACGGCGTTTGATCACCGGTATGATCCGGCCGCAAACGATTATGTAACCAAGGCGTATGCCGCCAGCGGCAATATCGAACAAGCGTTGATCGCCGCGCGGTACGGGGCGCGGCATTGGTCGCAAAGCCCGATGTGTTGGATCCGTTATTTGCATTTATTGTTTCAAGCCAGATGCGCGGGCATGGATGTGGAATTGGCCGATATGGCATTGTGTTGCGAAAAAATAGAACAGCTAAGCAAGCAAAGCGAAATCAGCGCGGTTTTCAGCGCCAGAATCGATTGCGCGACGGGGCGCGTTCCCCAGGCGTATCGGAAATTGACGTCGGTTTTGGATATCGCTTATTCCTATCCCGCGATGGTTATGTTGCGGCAATTCGCGGCGCGCCAGGATTGCGATTCCGCAATTTTCCGGGAATATTGCGACAAATACCGCGATGATATGCATCCAACCGAATATGACCAGCTGTCCAAAGGTATGAATCCGGAACAAGATACCGTTCATGCGGTCGATAGAACGTTGATTGATTGGGTGGATCGCCGGTTTTGGTGCCGCGATGCGTCGGTATGGGCTGCGTCATTGCGGCAAAAGATCGTTTTCACCGATCACGCCGCGGACATGCAGCACGTTTTATTGTCTATCGCGCGCAAAGACGCCGCGCGGCAAAATTAAGCCAAAAGCCGCAATACGCCTTCGCGTTTGACCGATGCTTCTTGTTGTGTGCGGTACGCGGAAACCGCCGCATTCAATTTCGTGTCGGCGATGTCTTGGCGGCTTTGTTCTTTTTGGCTGTCCAGAAAACTTTCAACAGCGAATTCCTGTGTGGCTGCCTCGCGGTCTTGGTTTTCGGCGCGATATGCCTGCGATTCGACGCCGCTTTGTTGTTGGATAATTCCGCTGAACGCATTGCCGGTCGCCGTTTGTGCCGCGCCCGCGCTGGCGGCGGATGATAAATCGGTCGAACTTAATCCCAAATCGAACGACGATAAACGGTTGTTCGGATCCGCGGTTCGGTCGGAATCGGTGCCTATTCCCAAACCGGCCAGTGAATTTTTCAAATCGTTGTATTCGGTGTTTAAATAACCGCGTTGTTCGTCGGTCAAATTCGGATCGGCCGCTTGGCGCGCAAGGCCGTTCATTTTACCGATGGTTTCTTGGGCGGCGCCATAAACCGGGCTGTCGGCCAGGCGGCGCGTGGTATCGGTTATCGGCGTCGGTTTGAAAAAATCGTCGGCGTTTTTCGGCTTGGTCAGCTCTTTGAAAACTTCGGCCGGTTTTGGAGCCGTTGAACGGATGGAATTGTTTTGCGCGGACGGATTATATCCGCCGATTGTCATTGCCATGTGTGTGTACCCCAAAAAACGTTTTATCGTTTTATTGCGTCTACCGGAAAACCGGTCCCCATTCCTGACGCGTTCAAAGGCCTACATGGCAGCCATTATCATCTCATATAAGCATTAACAATAGGTTAGCGATTTATACCGCTGATTTATCAGCGTTTTCTGCGCAAAATTTGGTGCATGTGCCGGGGTGTTTGTGAACAAAATCGCCAACAAGATGTCCAGACATTTTTCCGTCATATTTCCGTGCATAATCATACATGCGGCTTGTGCGGCGATGGCAACAGGCATAGTATTTTGCAAGTGTCTGTTTTCCACCTGTTCGTTGCAACCGTTTCGATTCAACCCAGAAAGGTTACCCATGAAAAAATTACTTTGCTTATTTTTAACCCTAGGCGTCGCCGCATTTTTGATGGCCGCGCCAGCGCATGCCGAAGACGTGAAATCCACCGACGGCGTATCGGCCGATCAGTCGGCCATCGACGCGGTTGCGGGCGATGTCGCCGATGAAATGAATGGTACAACCGATGCAACCACGGCGGCAACGGCCAATAAGAAAATGAAAAAGCCGTATGAACAATTGACCAAAGAAGAAAAAGAAGTTTTTTGGAAAAACCGCCACGAAAAATGGCAAAGCATGACGCCGGAACAACGCGAAGCCGCCAAAGCAAAAGGCAAAGAACGTTGGGAAAGCATGACGCCGGAACAACGCGATGCGGCCAAGGCGAAAATGAAAGACCGCTGGGATAGCATGCCGCCGGAACAAAAAGAAGCCATCATGCAAAAACGCCAAGAAAAGCGCGAAGCTAGAAAAGAAAAATGGGACAGCATGACCCCGGAAGAGCGCCAAGCATTCAAAGAAAAACACAAAGAAAAAATGAAAAACATGCCGCCGGAAAAGCGCGAAGCGATCAAGGAACACCGTGAACAGCGCCGCGAAATGATGGGCAAAGACAATCCATCTCCGGGCCACGAAAAACGCGAAGGCAAGCATCATGTCGGCAAAAAAGACCATCATGAACGCAAAAATCATATGCGCGCGCATGATGCAAAGCCGGCAGATGCGCCATCCGCAACCGAATCGCAACCGGCAACCGAATCCGTGCCGCAATAAATTAACTGCGTTGCAAATGAAAACGCCCGCAATTCGCGGGCGTTTTTTTTGGCGCTTAAGTGCAATTATGCCAGTAAACTGATAATCGATTGGCGGTTTTGATTTTGTTCGATGCGTGGGTTGTACCGCGCAATCAAACTGGCGGTGGGATCGGTTTGCGATCGCGCGTACGAATTTTGCAATTGTTCGATGGTTTCCGCCTGGGGCATCGCGAATTTGCGGTAATCGTTGTATGTCTGCTTGGCGATGTTGCTTTGTTCCAAACGCGCCGCTTGCTGGCCGCCTTCGTTTAGAAATAAATTGTTCAGCCCGTTTGTCGCGTCCGCGCCCGCGCTTGCGGCGGCGCTTGCGGTCAATACGTTCGATGAATCCTGAATTAACGCGATATTGGTCAGTTTCGAATTGGCCGGATTCGCGGTTGCCGATGCGGTGGCGTTATTGCCGTAACCGTTATTTTTCAATTGCTGTTTTAAATATTGGAATTCTGCGTCGTATTGCGCGCGTTGAATTTCGGTCAAATCGGTGTTGGTCGACACCTCGTCGGCAATATCGCCCAGCCGCGTTAAAATATTGCCGGCGCGGACAAATGTATCGGTGCTGGGTTTGGGTAGGGGATCGTAATTTTTTCTTTCGATCCCGTTTTCGACCACGGTGATTTTTTGCGAATTGCGTCCGCCTGCGTAAATGCCGGTTTCATTTGTTTCGGATTTTTTTTGTACGCGGTTGTACGCGCGCGCGACATCGGCGGCATTTTGGCTGCCAAAATAACGGTTGCCGATTGCGTTCAGCCCGTCTGAATTCTGTATAATCAATCTTTGTCTTGCTCCGGCGCTACCTACCTGTGCCGTGCAACTCCCCCCAAAGAAAGACCGTCCTGGACTTCTTAACCTCTATTTTAGGATTAAATCCTTAACAAATCGTAAATACGTTTCTTTGAAGGATATTAAGTTTGTGTACAATAAGTGTCAAATCTATGGAATTGCTTTACTTTTTGCTTCAGCCGCTTTATATCAAGGCTCCTCAATAAAAACGGCCGGTTACAATCCGGCTGGATAATAAGGTGACGCGGGGTGGAGCAGTCTGGTAGCTCGTTAGGCTCATAACCTAAAGGTCGTTGGTTCAAATCCAGCCCCCGCAACCAATTTCTGCCCAAAGCGGCTGTTTAGTTTTCGAAACGTACAATTTTTTCTG
>CAYWJR010000032.1:0-9157 GCA_964458615.1 uncultured Alphaproteobacteria bacterium | reverse complement strand
AACCAATTTCTGCCCAAAGCGGCTGTTTAGTTTTCGAAACGTACAATTTTTTCTGACGGCGGGTTCCATGATTTACGCGGTTCTTATTGCAACCGGATTTGTAGCAGGCATTTGTTCGGGGCTGTTCGGCATCGGCGGCGGGGTTGTTATGGTCCCTTTGATGATGCTTGTTTTGGGTTTTGCGCAAACGACCGCGAATGGAACTTCCCTGATGGCTTTGTTGTTGCCGGTCAGTATTTTGGGCGTACTGCAATATTATCAGTCGGGAAAAATCACCAACGATCATATATTTTATGGCTTGTTGCTGGCTCTTGGGGTGTTTTTCGGCGTTTACTTCGGATCCAAAATCGCCATCAGCATGGATGAATCCTTGCTGCGCAAATGTTTTTCCGTTTTTTTGATTTGCATCTCTTTGCGTTTGTGGTTTACGGCCTAGATATAAC
The DNA here is from genome assembly GCA_964458615.1 of uncultured Alphaproteobacteria bacterium. GTDB lineage: Bacteria > Pseudomonadota > Alphaproteobacteria > SHNJ01 > SHNJ01 > SHNJ01. The sequence goes on along the minus strand of CAYWJR010000032.1, from coordinate 8,714 downwards.
TAAGGTTTTAAATGCCCAAATATATCTTATACGCAGCGATAGGATTCATGATGATTTTCTCGACGATGATGGGCGCGTCCGCCCAAGATAAACCATTTTCTCAAACCGCATTGCACCGCGCCATCGCATCCGAAAGCGATTGGTTGAATACATCCCGCCCGATTGTGGCCGACGATTTGACCGGCCGGATTATATTGCTGGATTTTTGGACGTTTTGTTGCATCAATTGCATTCACGTAATCCCGGATTTGCAATATTTGGAACATAAATTCGGCGATCAATTGACCGTGATCGGCGTGCATTCGGCGAAATTTCAAAACGAACGCGACCGCGACAATATCCGCCAGGCGATTTTGCGGTATGGAATCGAACATGCGGTTGTCAATGACGCGGCTTTTAAAATTTGGCAACAATTCGCGGTGCGCGCGTGGCCGACATTGATTTTGATCAATCCCGAAGGAAAAATCGAAGAAGTTTACAGCGGCGAGGGCAATAGGGCGGAAATAGAATCCGACGTTTCCCGTTTGATTGAACGGTATGGCGCGCGCGTGCAATCGGCTTCATTGCCGCTGGATTTAGAAAAAAATAAACGCCCGCCGACAATTTTGAATTTTCCCGGAAAAATCGCGCATGCGCCGGGATTTAAAAATGCCGAATTATTTATAAGCGACAGCAGCCATAACCGCATCATAACTGCCGATAAAAATGGCCAGATCGTGCAAATTATCGGCGATGGACAACAAGGCGACCGGGACGGCGATTTAAAATCCGCGCGATTCAACAAACCCCAAGGCATTTTGCCGGATCTGGATAAAAATATTTTGTATATCGCGGACACCGGCAATCACAAACTGCGCCAAATCGATTTCAATTCCGGCAAGGTAACGACCATCGCCGGAACGGGCGAGCGCGGCGGATACAGATTCACGCCTGGATCGAACGCGCTGGATACGGCGCTGGCCAGCCCGTGGGATTTGGCGTTTTTCCCGACGCGCGCGGAAATCGTGATCGCGAACGCGGGCAGCCATCAATTGTTCGTTTACGACACCGGCAAAAAAACATTGCGCATTTTCGCAGGCAATGGCCGGGAATCGATCGATGATGGCGTTTATCCGTCCAATTCCCTGTCGCAACCCAGCGGGTTGTCGGTATCCGGCGATAAATTGTATTTCGTCGATTCCGAAACCAGTTCGTTGCGCGTTGCGGACTCCAAGGGCGATATTAAAACATTGATCGGCACGGGGTTGTTCGATTTCGGCCTGAAAGACGGCAAACAAGGCCAAGCGTTATTGCAACATGCGCTGGGGCTGCATGCGGAAGGCGGCGTTGTGTGGATTGCCGATTCATACAATCACGCCATCCGCAAATACGATGTTGCAACAGGGCATGTGACAACCATATTCGGCGACGGGAAATCGGGCGCGGATACTGGCGCGTTTGCGTCGGCGAAATTGAACGAACCCAATGCCATTATCCCGTTTACAAGCGGCACATATTTGGTGGCCGATACCAATAACAGCCGGTTGGTGCAAATCGACATGGCCAAAAAACAAACCAAACCGTTTGAATTGATGTTTGCCCCGAACATGGCGGAATACGCAAAACCGGAAACATTGCCGAATTTGCATGTCACGAAAGCCATAGAAGCCGCCGCGAATAAAAAAATTGCCGTGCAGTTGGATTTATTGCCGGGTTGGAAATTAAACGCCGAGGCGCCGTCGGCGCTGGCGTTGTTTATAACCGCCAAAGACGGCCAGAAGAAAATCATTCAATCCTGGGATTTGCCAAAATTGAAATCGGGCAAATTCAATTTGCCGGAATTGCAAGATGGCGGCAAATATGAATTGCAAGGCACATTATATTATTGCGAAGACAAAGAGGGATCGATTTGCCTGATCCGCAGTTTCAATCAGCAAATTGAATCGTCAAAAACATATTCCGGTTCAGCCGTAAAATTGGATTTGCGTTGATTTAACGCGATTTCACAAGTGCTGTTTCTAAGCGTGCGCGATTCATCGCAACCCGGTGTTCATGGTACCCGTTTATAACGGCAGTTTCTTCGCGCCGTTCGGTTCCCGCGGAACGCGATTTGCCCTTGTTGCTGCCATCGGCGCGGAAAATATCCGGGCGGTTGACGCGGTCTGTTTTCAAAAGCATTTGTATAGCCGCCCGTATTTCCGCCGCTTCGCGGTGGAATCCTGCTTCTGCTATTTCAAAACCCACGGCGCGCAATCCGCAACGCACGGCGCACAAAAATGCGCGCGACGGTGTGGCGTAACGTTGGTTTGGCCCATAAGAATGAATTGGAAACGCGGTTTCGTTATTTTTTCCCATCGCGGAGAATGCGGTTTGGGAATGCCAGTCGATATTGGCGACATCTAAAACTTTGTGCAAACGCGATGTAATGGTGCGCGCATTTTCAATCGTTGGCGATTGGCGCCAATTATGGATGCCGTCGAACAATTCCAAAACTTGGTCTGCGTGGCCATTCATGAACATCGCCGATGGGTCCTCGCGGATAATATCGCGCACAACCCACCTTGCCCGGCCAATCGATTTGCGGCGGTATTCTGGATCTTGCAGTGGACTAGTGTTGGCCTGTGGAGCCGGTTCATCGGCCACAGCAACTTTGCCGGCCAAATCGGCGCCTGTCGCGGTAAATATCATCTCAAAACCCCAATTTACAATTATATCCTTATTGGATACGATTATACCGCATCGGGCGGCAAAATCAACGCAATTTTATTATTTATTCTTAAAATATTAATGCGCCTATTTTATGGCAAGAAAAAGGGCGGGGGTTTTACCCCCGCCCGTGTTTTAAATGAATGTATTTATCTAAGCTGCTGATTTTTTTGAAGAATCATGCAGATCTTTGTTCAGCTGGATTTCGCGCGCGCTGCGGGTTGCGATCATACGTCCCGTTGTGCTTTCTTGGCGGAAATGCAATCCATTGCATCCGGCCAGGGTGCTGGCCTTGAACACGTATGAATCGGTCCCGCTGTCGTGGGTTGCAGCCAGCGATTTCAAGTTTTTGGATGGATTGACTTCGGATAATTTGGCCAACTCCTTGCCCGAAATCGCAATTTTCGTTCCGGCCAGAATCGCGATCCCTGCATCGACGATGCATCCATCGCCCAACGGCAAGCCGGTGACCGAATTCGCGCCCAGCAAGCATTTTTCCCCAACCGTAATCGGCGTTGAATTGCCGCCCGACAAAACGCCCATAATGCTGGCGCCGCCGCCGACATCGCTGCCTGCGCCGACAATCGCCGAACTGCTGATGCGGCCTTCGACCATCGTCGGGCCTAATGTTCCGGCGTTGAAGTTGACATAAGAAGCGCCAGGCATGATGGTTGTTCCGGGCGCCAAATGCGCGCCCAAACGCACGCGTGTGCAATCCAAAACGCGGGTGTTGTCGGCGGGCACGATATGCATCAGATAACGCGGAAATTTATCGACCGAATCGATGGCCGGAAATTGGCCGGTCAATTTCAATCCGATTTCGTGTTCGCGCAGATAATCCAATTCATACGGTTGTTCGCCGACCCAGGCCAGATTTTCCAATTTTCCGAAAATGCCGGTTAAATTCAATGTGCGCGGCGCGGTTTTATTGTGCGACATCGCCAGCAATTTCAAATAAATCGCCGGAATGGATTGCGGTTCCGCGTCTTCGAACAAAAACACCAGCCGGTAATGATCGACCGCATCGTTGATGTCGTTGAAAATATCGCGCAGGATTTTGATCACTTGCACGTTGCGGTGTTGATCGCCTTTGGCGGAATCGATAAAGGGCGAAAAACGCGCATACGCGGTTTCAACGATGTCCTTGGTCACCGGAACGACGATTTCGGCCGGTTTGTTCGCGATTTGCGGGGACAGTCCGCGATCGGTAACCAATCCCGATGCCGACAACAAAACCGCCGCAGTGCCGAAATTTTCATTCCAGTTTACAACCGGAAAATGACAGGTCAGAATTTTTTCGGGGCGCATTTCGCCGGTTACGACATTGCAAATTCCGAAACCGACCGGTTTGCGGTAACCGGAAACGGATTCGGTTTTTGCGACAAAGGATTTAAAATCGTCGGGCGTTTTCAAAACGAAAGACGCGAATTTATTTTTCGGCGCCGGTTTCGCCGCGATTTTTTTCGCCGGTTTTTTCGCGGCCGGTTTGGTTTTGGATTTTGTTGCGGATTTTTTGCCTTTGCCAGATTTGGATGATTTCGCCTTGGCCATGATTTTGGATCCTTTGATTGCTGAAAAGTTGCTTGGATTATCAATATTTATAGGCATAAACCGCATAATCCGCAAGCGGGTTGAGCGCGTGAAAAATAGGGTAAATTCATAATTCGGGGGAAAACAAACATTTTGCGGCAATGCCGGTTCATGGCATAATGATGCGATTCCGTTCCCCCTTATCCTGGCTTTGCAATGGCCAAGCGCCAAAGGAGCAATCGTTATGATTTTCAATTTAAATAAAATATTGCCGGTTTCTTCCGGGCGGCGCGCCAGCGACCAAAACATGGATCGCGATCTGGCGCTGGAGGTCGTTCGCGTTACCGAAGAAGCGGCGATCGCCGCATCCGCGCAAATGGGGCGGGGCGATGAAAATGCCGCCGACCGCGTCGCCGTCGATGCGATGCGTTGGGCTTTGAACGGGCTTGGAATCGATGGAACCGTGGTAATCGGCGAAGGCGAACGGGACGAGGCGCCGATGCTGTATATCGGCGAAAAAGTTGGGGTGGGAACGGGGCCGCGCGTCGATATTGCGCTGGATCCTTTGGAAGGAACCACGATCACCGCGCGCGGCGGCGCGAATGCGTTGTCGGTCATTGCGATGGCAAATTCCGGCGGATTTTTACACGCGCCGGATGTGTATATGGAAAAAATCGCCGTCGGCGCGAATTATCCCGACGGCTTGGTGCAATTGGACGCGCCGGTTGCGGTGAATTTGGCCAATGTCGCATCGGCCAAAGGCTGCGCGATTCAAGATTTGGTGGTGTGCGTATTGGAACGGCCAAGGCATGAATCCATCATATCCGACGTCCGCGCGGCGGGCGCGCGCATTATGTTGATCCCCGACGGCGATGTTAGCGGCGTGATCGCAACCACCCAACCGCAAAGCGGCATCGATATGTATATCGGCACCGGCGGCGCGCCCGAAGGCGTTTTGGCGGCGGCGGCGTTGCGTTGCATCGGCGGGCAAATGCAGGGGCGTTTGGTTATCCGCAATCCGGATGAACGCCAGCGCGCGGAAAAATGCGGCATTACCGATATGAATAAAATTTATACCATGCAAGACATGGCGCATGGCGATGTCATGTTCGCCGCAACCGGCGTAACCGACGGCGCGATGTTGCGCGGCGTGCGGCGCGTGGGCGACCGCGTTTGCACATATTCTTTGGTTATGCGCAGCAAATCGGGAACTGTGCGGTATATCGAAGCGCATCATAATATCGGACGCAAAAATTCCATGCGCAGCAGGGATATTTGATTTCCAATCAAACCATATCGGTTTCCGGAAAACGGTGGCAAATCGCCACGCCGGAACAACGTTTGGTCGCTGCCATCGCGCAAAGCCATGAATTGAACGATGTCGTCGCCCGCATATTGGCCGCGCGCGGCGTGGATCCAGCGAATGTGGACGAATATTTGCACCCTAAATTGCGGCAAATGCCCGATCCATCGGGATTGGCGGATATGAATGCCGGTGTGCGTATTTTGGCGGATGCGATCCAATCAGGGAAAAAAATCGGGATTTTGGGCGATTACGATGTCGATGGCGCGACATCGACGGCGTTGATGCAAAAATATATTCAAACGTTGGGCGGCGAAACGGTGTTTCATATTCCAAACCGGTTTACCGAAGGATATGGGCCAAGCGCACTGGGATTCGACCGGTTGATCGAATTGGGCGCGGAAATAATTGTAACCGTCGATTGCGGCATTACAGCCGCGGATTTAATCGGTGAATACGCATCGCGGTTGCCGATCATCATCGTCGATCACCATTTGCCGGGACCCGAATTGCCGCGCGCGGCAGCGGTAATAAATCCCAACCGATTCGATTGTTCGTTCGACCATAAATATTTGGCGGCATGCGGCGTTGTGTTTTTATTGCTGGTGGCGTTAAACCGCGAACTGCGCGGGCGCGGATTTTTTACCCCGGACCGCGCCGAACCCGATTTGAAAAACTGCCTGGATCTGGTCGCGTTGGGAACAGTTGCGGATATTGTGCCGTTGCGCGGGTTGAACCGCATTTTTGTGCGCAGCGGGCTGGAAATATTGGCGCGGCGGGGCAATGTGGGCTTGCGCGCTTTGGCGGATGTGGCGCGGCTTGATGGAAAGCCGGATGCATATCATTTGGGTTTTTTGCTGGGGCCGCGCATTAATGCCGCCGGGCGGCTCAAAGACGCCGGGCTTGGCGTGCAATTATTGATGTCTAACGACGATATGCAGTCGCGCATGCTGGCGGAAAAATTGAACGAGTTGAATGCCGAACGCCAAAAAATCGAAGAACAGATTTTATTTTCTGCCATCGACATGGTGGAACAAGATGGCCAGGATCTGCCGATCGTTATCGCGGCCAATGAAAACTGGCATCCCGGCGTGATCGGAATTGTCGCCAGCAGGTTGAAAGACCGTTACCACAAACCGTCTTTTGTTATCGCATGGAAACAAGGCGGCGATGGCGGGTGGATCGGCACGGGATCGGCGCGTTCGGTAACCGGGTTCAATTTGGGCAATGCGGTCGTCGCCGCGCAGCAGGCCGGAATTTTACAAACCGGCGGCGGGCACGCGATGGCGGCGGGATTCAAAATCGAACGCGGCCGCATCGGCGAATTTCGTGAATTTATCGCGGCGCGATTCAACCAAGAAACCGCCAACGGCGATTTACAGCCGGTATTGGCAATCGATGCGGCGATCGCGCCGGGCGGGTTGAACGCCGATATGATGCGGAATTTAAAAATGCTGGAACCGTTCGGTATGGGCAATCCGCAACCGCGATTCGCGTTGCAAAATGTGCAAATAAAATACGCATCGGTGATGAAAGAAAAACATCTTCGTTTAAAATTGCAGTCCATGGATGGCGCATCGATCGATGCGGTGGCATTCCGCGTGATGGACAACCCGTTGGGAAAATTTTTATTGCACAGCGGTGGCGCGCAAATTCATGTGGCCGGAACGTTGCGGGAAAACAATTTCAATGGACGCACCACGTTGCAATTTCAAATCGAGGATGCCGCCAGCGTATAGATATTTATTCACGGAGATATTGTTATGAATCAATCTCAGTCCCATTCCCAGTCCCAGTCGGGCGTTAATTATGGAATGTTCAGTTTGCCGGTTATCGTCGCCGCCTTGGGATATTTTGTCGATATTTACGATTTGCTGATTTTCGGGGTTGTGCGCGTCGCCAGTTTGCGCGACATCGGCGTTGCGGACGCCGATTTGTTTTCGGTCGGCATCAATATCGTCAATATCCAATTGGTCGGATTGTTGATCGGCGGCGTTTTGTTCGGCGTGATGGGCGATAAAATCGGCCGCACCAAATTATTATTCGCCAGTATTATTGTTTATTCCACTGCATCGTTGGCGAACGCGTTTGTAACCGATGTGTTCACATATTCCCTGACGCGTTTTGTGGCGGGGCTTGGGCTTGCGGGGGAATTGGGGCTGGCGATGACTCTGGTGTCGGAAATTATGCCAAAGGAAAAACGCGGTTATGGCACCGCATTGGTGGCGGGGTTCGGCGTTTCCGGCGCGGCGGTGGCGGCGATTATGGCGAAATACGTCGATTGGCGGACATGTTACGCCATCGGCGGCGCGATGGGATTTTTGTTGCTGTTGTTGCGGATGCGGGTTGCGGAATCGTTTGTTTTTTTAAATCAATTACGGGATACCACGCGCGGCAGTTTGAAATTGCTTTTCTCAAGCTTTGACCGCATCAAACGAATCGCATTTTGCATGATGTTGGCGGGGCCGGTTTATTATGTGGTCTGGCTGATGGCGCCGTTCGCCCCGGAAATTACCAAGGCGCTTGGCGCCGAAACACCATATTCGGCGGGCGATGCGGTTTTGTATTCCTCGCTGGGATTGGCGGGTGGCGATTTTATCGCCGGGTGCGCATGCCAGTGGTTTAAAAACCGGCGCAAGGTGATGGCGTCGTTCATGGCGGCGGCAATGATATTATGTGTTGCGTTTTATTGGTGGCCATATTCGCCGCATACGATGTTTTACCATATTGCATTTTTTGCAATGGGTTTTGCGGTTGGGTATTTTGCGGTGATCGTGGCGATCGCGGCGGAAATTTTCGGCACCAATTTGCGCGCCACCGCGGCGACCGCGACGCCGAATTTTATGCGCGCGACCTTTATCGCCATGAGTTCGGCGACCAATTATTTACGCGCCGATATGGGGTTGATTCCGGCGTTGTTGGTGGTCGGCGGCATATTGTTCGCACTCGGTTTTGCCGCGATTTACGCAATGCGCGAAAGTTTTGGATGCGATTTGAATTACCGCGAGGAATGATTTGATACTGTGGTTTTGGTGGCTTGGCGCGGTGCCCCCAATTGTGCCCCCTTTTGAGCAATATTAAGCAAACCTTGCCCCAGACGACGACAAACAAAAAACCCGCTAAAACCTTAGGTTTTCAGCGGGCTTTTGGACTTCTTCAGATTTCTCTGGACTTGTAATTGGCCCCCACGGGGATT
>CAYWJR010000031.1:0-18028 GCA_964458615.1 uncultured Alphaproteobacteria bacterium | reverse complement strand
ACCGTTATCGATCTTTGCGCCGCGCCCGGCGGAAAAACCGCGCAACTGGCCGCATCCGGCGCCAGGGTTATATCGGTCGATCAGAATGAAAAACGCCTGAAACGATTGGCGGAAAATTTGCAGCGGTTGAAATTGGATGCCGAAATCGTGTGCGCCGACGCGTTGACATGGCAGGCAGGCGAAAAATCCAGCCATATATTGCTGGACGCGCCATGCAGCGCCACCGGAACGATCCGCCGCCACCCGGATATACCGTATTTGAAAACGCCCGAGGACATAATCCGCCTTGCGGAACTGCAATTGTCGATTTTGAACAACGCCGCCAACATGCTTGGGCAAGGCGGCATTTTGGTTTACGCGGTTTGTTCCCTGCAACCCGAAGAAGGCGAACAAGTCATCGATAAAATATTGAAAGCGCGCACGGATTTGCGCCGTTTTCCGGTTTTACCGGCCGAATTGCCCGGTTTCGGCGAATTGATTACCCCAAAAGGCGATTTGCGGACGTTGCCTTGCGACCTTGGAGATTTGGGCGGAATGGACGGTTTTTACGCCTGCCGCTTGCAGCGCGCCTGGTAACCTGCTAACACAAATATATGCCGCAAATCAAAATCGCACCTTCTATTTTATCCGCCGACTTTTCCAAATTGGGCGACGAAATCCGCGCCATGGAATCCGCCGGCGCCGATTACATCCATATCGACGTCATGGACGGGCATTTTGTTCCCAACCTGACATTCGGCCCGCCGGTTATCAAATCGATCCGCGCATCAACCAAATTGCCGTTCGACGTGCATTTGATGATTTCGCCCGTCGATCCATTGATCCCCGAATTCATCGCCGCCGGCGCGGACATTATTTCCGTCCACCCGGAATCCGGCCCGCATTTGCACCGCACCATCCAAATGATCAAACAGTCGGGAAAAAAGGCGGGCGTGGTATTGAACCCCGCAACGCCCGTGGACACCGTTCATCATGTTTTGGGCGATGTCGATTTGATTTTGGTCATGACGGTGAATCCTGGATTCGGCGGACAGAAATTTATCGCCGCGCAATTGCCGAAAATTAAATTGCTGCGCCAGATGATAACGCAAACCGGCCGCGACATCGATCTTGAGGTCGATGGCGGCATAACGTTTGAAAACGCGCGTGATGTGATCGCCGCGGGCGCGAATGTTTTGGTCGCGGGCACAGCCAGTTTCGCAGGCGGCGCCAAGGCATACGCCGAAAATGTGAAAAAATTGCGCGCGGCGTAAGGGCGCGGCGATGGCGAAAAACGCAACCCAAATCAAATCCACGCAAGCCGAAAAAAATCAAAACGGCTCGAAACAAACCGGCTGGCCGCAACGTTTGTTGCAATTCACCCGCAAGGTCGCGTTCGCAAGTCCGGTTTATTCCGCCATTCTAAATGGCCAAACGCCATTGCATTTGGCGCAATCGCCGCGCGATGCGTTCGCGGGCGATATTCACGCGGGCAATCAAATCATGCGCGGGGTTTTTCCCCTGGCAGGACGCGAATACCCGGTTTCCCTGCATGGCCGCGCGATCGGATTGTGGAATGCGCAATTGCCGCCGCTTGCGTACGAAGAATTGCACAGTTTCCGGTGGCTGCGGCATTTGCATGCGGTTGGCGGCAACGCGGCGCGGCAAACCGCGCGGCAATTGCTCGAAGACTGGTTTGTGGCGTTCAACGGCTGGGACGAAAAATCTTGGCGGCCGGATTTGATCGGCGAACGGTTGACCGCATGGTTGTCCCAATACGCATTTTTCGGCAGTTCGGCCGACGATCATTTCCGCATACAATTTTTCCAATCCCTGATGCGGCAATTGCGGCATTTGGTTCGCGTTTACGAACAAGACACATCCGGTTATCCGCGTTTATGCGCCGTCAAGGGATTGTTATTCTGCGCCTATGCGTTGGGCGACGATTATTTGGACATGCCGCCGGTGATCGCCGAATTGCAAGACGCGATCCATTCGCAAATCCTGCCCGACGGATGTTATGTCAACCGTTCGCCCGCATCGCAGGCGCGCGTGTTGCAGGATTTGATCGAAATACGGTCGTTATTCACCTATGCCCAACTGCCATTGCCCGAAGGTTTGGGCGAAGCGATCGCCGCGATGGCGCGCGCGTTGCGGCATTTGCGCCATGGCGATGGCGGGCTTGGGTTGTTTCACGGCAGTTTCGAGGATAATCCCGATTTGCTGGATTTGTTGCTGGTCACATCGAACGTCAAAGGAAAACCGGGCGACGTTCTGGACGATGGCGGATGGCATAGGTTGCAAACCAACCGGTCATTGATCATTTTGGACGCCGGAAACCGTCGCGGCGGCAACGATGCGCCCCCAAACAATATTTCGGATTGCGCCGCGAATCACAACAGCCCGCTGGCGATGGAATTTTCAACCGGCAAGGAACGGGTCATCGTCAATTGCGGATCGGGTTTCGCGCTGGATCAAAATTGGATCGATGCCTGCCAATCGCCGTCGGCGCATTCGGGTTTGTATTTGAACGATTTCCCATTGGCCGATGAATACCGCGTCATGGCCGAACGAAAATCGGCCGAAGGCCATTTGTGGTTTTCCGCCAGCCATGACGGATACAAAAACGCCGGAATCCGCCACACGCGCCGCATTTATATGAATATCTTGGGCGACGATATACGCGGCGAAGATATTTTGGAACGCGCGGGCGGGCACATGCCCGATCCGGTCAATTTTACCATCCGGTTTCATTTGCATCCCAAAATCCAATCCATAGAAGCGCAGAATAGCGTGATTTTACGCGGATCCAGCGGATCCGGATGGCGTCTGCGGATCAGCGGCGGCAAACTAAGGCTTGAGAATAGCGTGTATTTAGGGCAAAAAGGCCAGGTTCAAAAAACCCGTCAAATCGTCATTGCAGGCGAATTGTTGAACGACAGCTCGACTGTGAAATGGGCAATCCAAAAAGAAGGTAAAAAATAAAAAGGCAGCCATGGTCAACCCGCAAATTCATTCCAAACCCCGCGAAATCCGCCGCGCTTTGATTTCCGTATCCGACAAAACCGGATTGGACAAATTGGCGCCTTGGCTGGCGTCTTATGGAATCGAAATCTATTCCACCGGCGGCACCGCGAAAATGCTGGCCGAATTGAACGTGAAACACCAGGACGTTTCGCAATTGACGTCTTTTCCGGAAATCATGGATGGCCGCGTTAAAACATTGCATCCATTGGTGCATGGCGGAATTTTGGGCAAGCCCGACAAAAAAGACCATGCCGACGCCATCGAAAAACACGGCATCAAATCGTTCGATCTGATTATCGTGAATTTATATCCGTTCGCGCAAACCGTCGCATCGGGCGCGGACGACGAAACATGCATCGAAAATATCGACATTGGCGGCCCGGCGATGATCCGCGCATCGGCGAAAAATTTCGGTTATGTCACCATCATAACAGATCCCAACGATTACGCGGAATTGATGGATTATATGGGCCGCCTGTCCGGCCAGGTTCCGTTGGAATTCCGGCAAAAAATGTCGGCCAAGGCGTTTGCGTTGACCGCGCAATACGACGCGGCGATCGTCGGATGGATGAATAAAAAATCGGGCGAAGAATTCCCCGCGAATTTATCGGTATCGGGATCGCGCCAGCAAACTTTGCGTTACGGCGAAAATCCGCAACAACGCGCCGCGTTGTACGTGAACCCGGCTATATCGGGCGGCATCGCCAACGCGCGGCAAATGCAAGGCAAGGAATTGTCGTACAACAATATTTTGGACGCCGACGCGGCGTTGGAATTGGTTTGCGAATTCGACGATCCGACAATCGCCATCATCAAACACGCCAATCCATGCGGCGTAGCCAGCGGTTTGAATTTGGCGTCCGCGTATGCCCAGGCATTGGCGTGCGATCCGACCAGCGCGTTCGGCGGCATTATCGCGGCCAACCGCAAATTGGACATCACCACCGCAAAATCGATCACCGAAATTTTCACCGAAGTCGTCATTGCGCCGGACGCGGACGAAGAATCCATCGCCCTGTTCGCCAAAAAACCGAATTTGCGGTTGCTGTTGTTGTGCGATTTCCCGGCGCGCGCGTCGGAACACCCCATAATCCGCAGCATCGGCGGCGGATATTTGGTGCAAACCCGCGACGGCGCATCGACCGACATGGCCAAAATCCGCGTTGTCACCAAACGCCAGCCGACACCGCAGGAATTGCAGGATTTATTGTTCGCCAACAAAGTTTGCAAACACGTGAAATCCAACGCGATCGTTTACGCCAAAAACACCGCGACCGTCGGAATCGGCGCCGGCCAAATGAGCCGGATCGATTCCGCGCGCATCGCCAAAATCAAGGCGGGCGAATATAAATTGGATCTGGCCGGATCGGCCGCCGCGTCGGATGCGTTTTTCCCATTCGCCGATGGTTTAGAAGTGATCGCGGGCGCTGGCGCAACGGCCATCATCCAACCGGGCGGATCGGTGCGCGACAACGAAGTCATCGAAGCCGCGGACAAAGCCGGGTTGGCGATGGTGTTCACCGGAACCCGGCATTTTAGGCACTAGCCCGAAAATTATCCCAGGATTCATCCCGGATTTTTTGCGCGACAGCTTTCGGCAATTCATATTTTCCGACCAATTGAACCAAACCTGAAATAACGGCCATTCCGCCTTGCGTAGAATTCTTTAGAATTTCTATTCCCAAAAACATTCCGCTCGGCTGCATAATTTGGTAACGCTTGTTTTCCGGATTTGATTTTGCATCATTCAAACATGCCGCCAAAGCGCCGCTGCCACAGGCGGTTTCAGCATATAATGTGTCGATTGCGCGCACCCACACAAAAGGCAAAATACGCGCGCTTTCCCGGCCATTCCATTCCACAAAAATCATTCCAACCGCCAAATCGTCAGGCTTCGCAAATTTCTGTATCCAATCATGCGCTATCTTTTTCTGTTGCTCTACCGTCAAGGAAATCATGGCTTGGTATATCGGGCTTTGCGGAGTGATGATAAAATGGGCGATCCCGGGCAGATCGACTCGCGTGATGCCCGAAAAATCCGTTTCTGAAATTTTGACACCTGTTTCAACCGGCATTTTTAAACTGGCGGATCGCTTGGAAATTCCTACGGTTAAATCGGAATCTATGCCCGACATTGAAAATGTCGCCGAACCATGCCTGCCTTCTTGCAAATAAAAACCCAACGCGCGCGCCGCATTGATGCAAAACTCGCCGCCCGCCATTTGGGCGTGAATACCGCCATTATGCCGCTCGACAAATAAAACCTGTTCGACACTTTGCCAATTCTGTTGAATCATGGCGGCAATTCCCGGCTGCGCCTTGCGCGGCACATTTGTATCGACAATCGCCGTGTCGTTGCCGGACGGCCTCAATATGCTGAAATAAATATTATCTTTCATTGCCGCCTCCGGACAGAACAACAGCGCGGGCAACCGTTTCGGAACGAACAACTGGTTTCGGCATTTCGCCAACCGGTTTTAAACCGCAAACATCTTGCAATACAAAATTGACCTGATCGAACAACGTTCCTTTGGGAATACCGATCCCCGGGAACAATTCTTCGGCCAGTGTCAAAATATTTTGCATGCGGTTCAAAACATACTGTTTGCCTTTGGGCGCTTGGTTTTTCGGCCATTGCGGTGGCAAAAACTCCAGCAATCTTTCCGCCGACTCCCCGTCTTGCAGCATCAGACGTTGTTCGCCCGATTTTGCGGTATAGGGTATGACTCTGAAATTACTCGCGCTGTCAAACGTCAGGCCGGAATAAACATATGCAAACGACATGGAATCGCGGCCTAACGATAAAAATCCGCGGTCGAATGCCCGTTCGTCATAACCTTTGATTTTTGAATCGTCTTCGATCAACCAGGATAATTTAACCTGAACATTTTGCTGGCGGCGCAAATATGCCATGCCCGCCCATTGCATTCTAAAATACGGATTTTCACCGATTTCGGCGCTAAACTGGGGCGAAAGCCCGGCATCTTTTGTTCCTGCAACAACTTCGCGCAGTTCTTTGGTAATTGCCTGGTATTCCTGCGTTGTTTGATAAGAAGACGCGCACACAACCTCGTATGTATCCTGCATGCCCAAACGTTTTGCGATTCGATCTATCAACGCTTTCTGCGTTCTGGCTTTTTCTGATACAACCCGCGGATCAACATTTTGATTAACCAAATACGCGTGTGTATCGGAAATCTCTTGAATCACCTTGCCCAATCCCAATTTGCGGCGCAATAATTCCGCCGGCAACATCATTCCCAAAAAATCGAACGGCAAACCCGCGCTGATTTCAGCCCGCGAAGTAAGGCCGGTGCCGAAATATAAATTCGCCGGTCCGCGTTTGGAATCGAACACCGAATCGTCCATTCCAACGCGGGTGTTGTTCATCGCAAATAATGGTTGCGCGTTCATAGCGGTGAAAAAATCTTGTTTTAGCGACATATAAAAATCTCCATGCATTCTGGGAATTTTTTCCCGAAAAAATAAAAAACCCGATCTTTCTAAGGATCGGGCCAACTAACGATTATTTTTGAAAACGTTAATGACCCCTTTTGGGGTGATGATGCATGGAATGCGTCGCGGCGCGCGCGGCAAACGCGCCGGAAATAAGAATGGAAATGTTGTTGCCGCGTGAAATCATATTATCCGGCCATTCTTTTCAATATGGTGCGGTAACCTTGGTACGGCTCGTCTTTTAGAAAGCGGGCGACACGTCCGACCGTGGTCAGGCTGGCGCCGGTTTTTTTCTGAATATCGCGGTAAGACATTTCGCCTTCATTTAAAATTTGCGCGATTTCCCACCGTTCGGCCATATCCTTGATTTCACCGGGCGTGCATAAATCGCGGAAAAACGATTCGCATTCACCCTCGGTCTTTAGGGACAATATGGCGCGGTACAGGCTCTTGCCTGCTTTTTTCGATGTGGTGGTTTTCTTGTTCGCCATTGGCGCGCCCCTTGGTGCCCGATAACATTAATATTATCATAACATTAATATTAATGTACCACTGTACTACTATAGTAATACACTTGTACAACAACAACCTTGCCCCGTCAATCCAGAAAATGAAATTTATATTTTTTTGGGTTTTACGGTTGCGACCCGGATGGCTTTTTTAAACAAAGTCGGCAGCGCGACTTGATCCAAGTCCTTTATATTCCACCAAAATCCGTCATCGAACGGTTTGCGGTTGGTGTTGGCGGCGTACAAATCCAATTCCAGGTCGAAATGCGTAAAACTGTGCCGGACGCGGGATTTCAACTTGTTCCAATCGGCGCCTTTGGGCGGCGGCGCGACGGTTTTTTTCTCCGCCAGCTTGCGGTCCCAATCGGACGACGGCAATTCGATCATATCGCCCAACATGGTTTTGCCCGCGCGTTTACGCAACAAAATCTGCCGTTTGTCGTTCAATACAACAAACGCCTGGCCATACCGGGTCGGTTTATTTTTATTTTTGATTTTGCGCGGCAATTCGGCCGCGATGCCGTTTTCGTGCGCCTGGCAATTTTTTACAATCGGGCATGCGGCGCATTGCGGCTGTGTGACCGAACACAATGTCGCGCCCAAATCCATCATCGCTTGCAAATAATCGCCCGCGCGTTTTTGCGGCGTGATCGATTCGGCATGGGCGAAAATCGTTTTTTTGGATTGCGGTAACGGATCACGCACCGCGAACAAACGCGCCACCACACGTTCCACATTCGCATCGACCGCGTATTCCGGCATATCGAATGCAATCGCCGCAATCGCGCCGGCGGTATAATGGCCGATGCCGGGCAATTGCATCAATTCTGTCTTGGCGGTTGGAAATTCGCCGCCATATTCGGCCACCAATTTTTGCGCGCATTTGTGCAAATTTCTGGCGCGGGCATAATACCCCAAACCTTGCCACAATGTTAAAACATCGTCCAAATCCGCGCGCGCCAAATCCTGGATGGTCGGGAACCGCGCGGTAAAACGGGCGAAATATTTCACAACCGCCGGAACGGTCGTTTGTTGCAGCATAATTTCGGAAATCCATACAAAATAAGGATTCTGGCGCATACCGGGTGCGGCTCGCCACGGCAATTCGCGCCGGTTTTCATCGTACCAAGCCAGTAATTTTTGATCTATCGCCTGCGCGCGTTTTGCCATACAATCCATCTAGCATAATCATGGATCAAAACGAGACTGAAAATTCAGCCTTTGGCAAATCAAAGGACACCGATCTGGAATCGCGGCCGGTCATACGCCGCGCCGCGTCGTTTTTAAAACCCACATCCGCGTTGGTGCCTGACATATTGAAACAAATTCCGGGACTCGATCCGCGATTGGCGCAATTGATGGCCGCCTGGCCGCATATTATGGGCGAACCATTATGCCAATTTTGCAAGCCCGATAAAATCACCGGCGGCAACCGCGCGGGCGATGCAAAAATTTTGCAATTGCTGGTGGTCGGCGCCGCATCGCTGGAAATCCAACATCAACAAAACCAGATACTGGAGAGGATCAACGGATTTTTCGGTTTTCGTTGGATCGACGGTTTGCGTTTAACCCAAGGATTGATGCCCCCAAAACGCGCAACACCGCCGAACCGCGCGGTTCAAAAACCATCCGCCCCCGCGCCCGCGAATTTGGACAATATCGAAAACGAGGCATTGCGCGAAAGTTTGCGCAAACTAAGCGCCCATATAGAATAATTTTACCCATATATATCAATTGCTTATAAAAATAGTCGGGTTCCGCCCGGTTGGCCGTTTTATTGCCCTAAATTATTGTTATTGTTGAAAAATACATTTGCCCTACCGGGTTGGGTTCTTTATGATCCGGACATATTCAAACACGAAGCGGGAGTAAGCTGATGCGTAAATTGGTAATTATGATGATTTGTTTCGCGGTGGCGATTTGGACAGCCGGATTGGTTTACGGCATCATTTTCTCGTCCGACAACCCATACAAACCAATTACCAGCATCGATATGCAACAAGCGATCGCGGCAACCGATACCGCCCCCGCAGCCGATCACGCAGACCATGCGCACCCGGCGACACAACCGGTTGCCGTCAAATCCGATACCGTAAAAGCGGATGCGAATTTATTGCCCGACCGTGTTTTGGGCGATGCCAAGGCGCCGGTGACGATTATCGAATACGCGTCTTTCACCTGCTCGCACTGTGCGCAATTCCACAAAGAAACATTGCCGCAAATCAAAAAAGATTACATCGATAAGGGGCTTGCGAAACTGATTTTACGCCCGTTTCCGTTTGACGGCATCGCATTAAAAGGATCGGTGATGGCCTATTGCCTGCCGAGCGCGCAATATTATCCGTTCATCGACGCGTTATACAAAGGCCAGGATCAATGGGCCCGGTCGGCCGATCCCGAAGCGGAATTGAAAAAAATCGCACGCCTGGCTGGACTTAGCGATGCGGAATACGCCAAATGCTCCGATCCCAAAGGCGGCCTAAGCGAGGCGATCGTGCGCGGCCGGATGAACGGCGAAAAACAATTTGGCGTGCAATCGACACCGACATTTATTGTCGGCGGCGAAAAAATCGAAGGCGCGCGCGCCTTTGCCGGATTTAAATTGGTTTTGGACGCGCAAATAATCGCGGCGAAAAAATCGAATTAACGCTGAAAATACTGTGGAAAAGGGCGTTTTGGGGTGAACAATCGCTCCCCTTTCCGCCGGCAATCCGCGATAATTCCACTGCGCTGGTATCGTAAAGACGACGGCGTATCGCGATAGGAAAACAGAATAATAAAAACCGCAAGAGGCAAGTTGTGCAATTAACCAAGCTGCGTATATCCGGATTTAAATCTTTCGTCGAACCGATCGAATTGGTTTTGGAACCCGGACTGACCGGAATCGTCGGCCCCAATGGCTGCGGCAAATCGAATATCGTCGATGCGCTGAAATGGGTCATGGGCGAAACATCGGCCAAACAATTGCGCGGCGGCGAAATGGACGACGTTATTTTCAACGGCACCCAAGCCCGCC
Organism: uncultured Alphaproteobacteria bacterium; assembly: GCA_964458615.1. Classification (GTDB taxonomy): domain Bacteria; phylum Pseudomonadota; class Alphaproteobacteria; order SHNJ01; family SHNJ01; genus SHNJ01. The sequence goes on along the minus strand of CAYWJR010000031.1, from coordinate 8,041 downwards.
CGGCGCGCAATTTCGCCGAGGTGATGATTTTCCTCGACAATCAATTGCGCAAGGCGCCGGCGAATTTCAACGATAACGACATGCTGGAAATCAGCCGCCGGATCGACCGCGGCGAAGGATCGACATACAAAGTCAACGCGCGCGACGTGCGTCAACGCGACGTGCAAACCATTTTCGCGGACGCCAGCACCGGCGCGCATTCCACCGCCATCGTCAGCCAAGGCCGCGTCGGCCATTTGGTCAACGCCAAACCGACCGAACGGCGCGCATTGCTGGAAGAAGCGGCGGGGATCGTCGGATTGCACGCCCGCCGGCACGAGGCGGAATTGCGCCTGAATGCCGCGGAAAACAACATCAAACGCAGCGAAGACGTATTGCGCCAATTGACCGAACAATTGACCGGATTGAAAAAACAAGCCAAACAAGCCGCCGCGTACAAAAGCCTGGCGGAACGTTTCCGCCAAACCGAGGCGTTGTTTTTCCACCATCAATGGCAAGATATTATATCCCGGCTGCAATTGTCGGAAACACGCCGCGGTGAATTGGACGCGCAATTGACCGATTTGGAACAGCAATCCACCGCGATCGCCACAGAACAAGCCGAATTGGCCGGATCCGTTCCCGCCCTGCGCCAAACCGAGGCCGAACGCGCCGCCGCGTTGCAACGGTTGAAATTGGCGGAACATGAATTGTCGGGCGAAGAATCGCGTTTGAACGCCGCGCAAATGTCTTTGGAACAACGTTTGAACCAAATCCAAAGCGATTTGGAACGCGAACGCCAATTGGCGGGCGACGCGCGCGCCACCATCGAATCGTTGGCGGGCGAACAAAATTCGTTGACCGAAACCCAAAACAACCAAGGCCAAATTTTACAGGATTTAAAAACCGGGTTCGAAGAAAAATCGCAAACCCTGAAATCCGCCGAAGAATTGTTGCAACAACTGGGCGATTCGATCGCACGCGAAGAATCGCGTTGGTCGGCATTGGAAGAGCGCAAAAACCAATTGCAATCCCGCTTGTCCCGCGTATCGGACGATTACGCCAAATCGCAATCGCACCGCGACGATTTGAAATCGAAATTGGACACCGACGATTCGTTGCAAATGTCGTTGCAAGCCGTGGTATTTTCCGAAGCCGAAGTAGGCAATGGCAAAAACCGCCTGCAAGACGCGGAACAAAAATTGACCGCCGCCCAAGAATCGCACGCCGCCGCGCAACAGCAATTGCGCGATTTCGAATCGGTCAAAGCCAAATTAAAGGCCGAAACCGACGGATTGCAAGCGATCTTGAGCAACGAAACCGACATCGCCGATCCGATCATGAACCAAATCAAGGTCGATGCCGGATTCGAAGCGGCATTAAGCGCCGCGCTTGGCGACGATTTATTCGCCGGCTTGCAGGAATCGGCCGACCGGTACTGGAAAACATTGCCGCCATTTTCGGCCATGCCGTCCTTGCCGTCTGGATCGATGCCTTTGGATGCCGCCGTCCGCGCGCCGCGTGAATTGTCGCGCGCCCTGTCTTTGGTCGGCGTCGTTGAAAATTTCGCCGACGGCGAAAGATTGCAATCCGAATTGTCGTTGGGCCAATGTTTGGTCAGCAAAGGCGGCGATTTGTGGCGTTTCGACGGATACACCGCCAAGGCGCAAGCGGCGCAAAAAACCGCGGCGCATTTGCGCCATAAAAACCGCCTGGAAGAAGTATCCGGCGAATTGTCGCGGCATATGACCAATGAATCCGCGGTTCAATCGGAATTGACGGCGGCGCAATCGCAACTGGCCGCCGCCAAAGAACAAGAACAATCGGCGCGCCAATCGTTGGATGCCGCGTACAATGCGTTGCAATCCGCGCGCGCGAAACAATCGAACGATACGCAACGTTTGGCCGTAACGCAGGCGCAATACGATGCGGCGGTCGAACAATCCGCGCGATTGGAATCCGAACAATCGCAATTGCAAACCGAATTGTCGGCATTGGCGGCGGATATGCAAAACAAGCCGGATTTCGACGGCATGCGCACAAACGCATCGGCGGAAAGATTGCGGGTCGAAGAATTGCGCAACGAGGCGTTCCGCGCCCGCGCCGCGTTCGAACAATCCGACAACGAAGCCAAGGCGCGCGAATCCCGGTTGCGCCAAATCGCCTCGCAAACACAGGATTGGCAAAAACGCCTTGCGGAAGTCGAGAACCGCGAAGTCATGCTGGGCGAACGCCGCGATGCCGCGATTGCCGAACAGGAATCTTTGGCCAAAAAACCGGCCGAATTGGCGGAACAACGCCAAAAATTGCTGGCCGCGATCGGCGATGCCGAAACATTGCGCCAAAATGCCGCCGATATTCTGGCGCAAGCCGAAGAAAAATTGGCCGAAACCGACCGTGCCGCAAAATCGCTGCAAAACACCATCGGATCGTTGCGCGAAGAACGGGTCAAACATCAAACCGCGATCGAATTGGGCGACGGCGAAAAACAAAAATTGGTTTACGACATCCAAGAACGCCTGGAATCGCAACCCGAACAATTGCTGGAAATGGCCGCGGTCAAAGATCCCGCGGATTTGCCGGATTTCGCATCGACCCAGAATAAATTGGAACGGTTGCGCCGCGAACGCGACAACATGGGTCCTGTGAATTTGCGCGCCGACATCGAAGCCGCCGAAGTCGAAGAAAAATTATCGAAACAGCAATCGGAACACGATGAATTGATCGCCGCGACCGGAAAATTGCGCCAGGGCATCAACGAGCTGAACAAAGAAGGCCGCGAGCGTTTAACCGAAGCGTTCGTCAAGGTAAACGAAAATTTCAGCCGCCTGTTCACCCGCCTGTTCGGCGGAGGCAAGGCGTATTTGGAATGGACCGATCACGAAGACCCGCTGGAGGCGGGATTGGAAATCTTCGCATCGCCTCCGGGCAAGAAATTGCAGGCGCTGTCGTTGCTTTCGGGCGGCGAACGCGCGTTGACCGCCATCGCGCTTTTGTTCGCGGTATTCGAATGCAATCCGGCGCCGATTTGCGTTTTAGACGAGGTCGACGCGCCATTGGACGAAAGCAACGTGGATCGTTATTGCACCATGCTCGAAGAAATGGCGATGCGAAACGACACGCGTTATGTGGTCATTACCCACCACCGGATGACCATGTCGCGCATGCACCGTTTGTTCGGCGTGACTATGGGCGAACCGGGCGTTTCGCAATTGGTTTCGGTCGATTTGCAAACCGCCGAGAAAATGCGCGCCACGGCATAGCGGTGAACAGTGACAGTGGCCGGTATATAGTGTAGCTTGACTGTACACTGATCACCGTAACCGCTCACCGTCACTGTATTGAAATGCGCAGTTTTTTTACCAACAAAGACGTCAACCGTATTTTTCTGCATAAATTTTTGTTCAATATCGCCGAACGCATCGGATGGATATTCGGCCCGATATTTTTATTGCAACAAGGATATTCGTTGCCCCTGACCCTGGTGATTTGGTCGGGAATTTTCGCGATCCGTTTGCCGATGCGGTATTTGTATTTGCGCGGGCTGCGTTTTTTCGGGCTGGTTCGCGGCGTCTGCGTCGGTTTGGTATTTTACGCGGCCGCATTTTTATTTTTACCGCACCTAAAAGAAAACCCCGATTATCTGCCGTGGTTTATTTTGCTGATCGGCATCGCCATGACGTTTTATTACACGGCCTTTCACACATTGTTCGGCGTGATGGGCGACAAACAGGATCGCGGCAAACATGTCGCCATGTTAAACACCATCAGCATGATGCTGGGCGCGCTGATCCCTCTTTTAAGTGCGATTTTAGTGGCTAAAACCAGCTATTACGTGCTGTTTTCATTGTCTTCCTTGATTATGGTTGCGGCATGCGTTCCGTTGATCGGCATGCAGGCGCCAGTTCCGGTTTATCACAAAAATCACAACGCCACGCAACGCGCCGCGTGCCGGTGGATCGCCGAATTTCATTTTTTCTATGCCATCAAGGAATATGCCCACGCGTTTTTGTGGCGCATCATCGTATTCACCATGGTCGGCAGTTTGTTGATGTTCGGCACCATATTGACTGCCGGGCTTGTGATATTCGCCATCATCCAATTATTCGCCGGATCATGGGTCGATAAAGGCAAGGGATATTTATTGATGAAATTGGGCGTGATCATCAGCGTGATTCAGGTTTTGATCCGCGCCTTCATCCCCGCCGTTCCGGCCGCGATGGCCGCAACCGAATCATTATCGGTGGGCGGACAATTGATGGCGCAGGCCGACGCCAATTTTTACAATCGCGGCAAGGACACGGACAATTATTTTTATTACATCTACTGGGCCGAAGCATCGTGGGACGGCACCGTGATGATGATCTTATTATTGATGGCTGGAATGGTATATGTGGGCCTGTCGCTGCAAATGATCATGTTGTTATTGGCGCCAATTGGGCTTGTCGGATTGTATTGGATCAACGGCAAAGCGCCGAAACATTAACGGCCTGCCGGGCAAAATCGATTTATTTTGGATTATTGCCGGTCCGAACCGGCAATTTATTGTTTTATTTCAGCCAATTGCCGCATTTCCGGCCTTGACATAAACACGCAAAATCCGTATTTTCCGCGTGGCTTTGAAATATTATAAGCCGAGCAACAAGGATGCCATTCCGAATGAGTGTTCCGCATGAGTGACGCGCCAGACAATCTAAGCGCCGAAGACGAAAAAAAACTTCGTCAATTGGAACAATTCGGAAACCGGATCGAGGCGGCCGAACATAAATTGGATGGCCCCGAATCCAGCATCATCGCGCAAACCAACCGGGATTCCGGAATTGCGTGGCGGGTGATGGTGGATATTATCGCGGGACCTGCGGTGGGATTGTTGATCGGTTATGCCTTGGACAAGGTAACGGGGTTGTCGCCTTTGTTTATCTTGGTGTGTTTTTTTCTGGGCATGGGCGGCGGTTTTTTGAATGCCTATCGCACGGCAACCAGGAAATCGGCGGCGATAGGATTTAAAAAGCCGAAATAGCAGAATCCGCCAGCAAGCGGGCGAAACAAGAATTCAAGTTTTTAAGGAGCGATTATGGCGGCAGGCGGAAAAATGGATCCCTTACACCAATTCCAAATTCAGGAATGGGTGCCGTTGAATTTCGGCGGGCTATCGCTGTCTTATACCAATTCCGCATTTTATATGACCGTCGCGGTTGTTTTGGCGACCGCATTGATGATGATCGGCAGCGCGCGGGCGCAATTGGTTCCCGGCCGCACGCAATCGATCGCCGAAATTTTTTACAATTTTATCTGGGGCATGGTTCGCGACGCCGCAGGCGACGAAGGAAAAGCGTATTTCCCATTCGTATTCACATTATTCGCATTCATTTTGTTCGGCAACTTGCTGGGCATGACGCCATACGCGTTTACATTCACCAGCCATATCGTGGTTACGTTCGCGCTGGCCATGTTGGTGTTTCTAACCATCACCGCAATCGGTTTTTACCGTCATGGATTGCATTTCTTGTCTTTGTTCGCGCCGCCGGGCGTGCCGTTGTTGCTGGCGCCGCTGATCATTCCGATTGAAATTTTTTCGTACTTCGCGCGGCCGATTTCGTTGTCGGTGCGATTGTTCGCCAACATGCTGGCCGGTCACATCGTTTTAAAGGTGATCGCCGCGTTCATTACCATGATGGGTGTTTTCGGCGCGATTTTATTGCCATTCAGCATTGGATTTGTCGGTTTCGAGATTTTCGTCGCATTTTTGCAGGCGTATATTTTCTCGGTGCTGACATGCGTTTATCTGCATGATGCGGTTCATTTACATTAATTGAACGCGCGGCAGTAGGTAAGTTTTTTTAGTCGAGTAACGTTAATAGTTTTTACAAAGGAGCAAATACTATGGATATGCAAGCCGCAAAAATGATTGGCGCAGGTTTAGCGATGTTGGGCATGATCGGTGCCGGTATCGGTATCGGCGCGATTTTCAGCAACTTCTTGACCGCAGCAGCCCGCAACCCGGCCGCCGTCGACCAAATTCGCGTTATGACCTTCATCGGCGCCGCTTTCGCCGAATTGCTTGGTTTGTTGTCGTTCGTTATCGCGATCTTGTTGTTGTTCGTTGTCTAATAATAAATAGGATCTATTTGCCATGATGCCGCAGCTCGATTTCGCAACTTATCCATCGCAACTATTTTGGTTGGCGGTGAATTTCGCCCTTTTGTACTGGTTGATGGCCAAATTGGCCTTGCCACGCATCGGGCAAATTATGGATGCGCGGGCTGCGGCGATCAAATCCGATTTAGACGCCGCATCGCGCCTAAAGGCCGAAGCGGAAAACATCATCCTGAGCCACGATAAAAATATCGCCGAGGCGAAAAACCGCGCGCGTTATTTAATCAAACAGGCGCAGGATGAAATTACGTTCGAACAAAACAAGCAGATCGGCGCAATCGAAGCGAAATTGCAAACGCGCATGAACGAAGCCGAGGCGAAATTGGCCGCCGCCAAAGCCAAAGTGTCCCAAGAAATGCAGCCATTGTCCCAGGAACTGGCGAATTTGATGGTGCAAAAATTATTGGGCCACATCGTCGAAGACAATGGCGGCAACCAAATCCGCACAAAAAAAGAAGCCAACGGATAAACAATCCGGGCAATACCCCTTTTGGGGAAAATATTATCAAGGGTAAATAAATATGACGACCGCCGAAACAACATTGATCGATCCAGCAACCGAAACATCCGCGATGGAACACGCCCCGTCCGGACATCATGACGGCCACGCCGCCGTGCCATTTTATATGGACGCGACATTCTGGGTCGCCGTGTCGATCGTAGTTTTCATCGCGGCGATTTTTAAAACCATCAAAAAAATGTATGTGCAAACGACGGACAAATACGCAACCGGCGTGTCCCGCCAATTGGCCGAAGCGAAAGAATTGAAATCCCAGGCCGAAACGATGATCAAAGAATACCGCGAAAAACAAAAACAAGGCGCGGCCGAATGCGAACGCATTATTCAGCAAGCCAAAACCGATGCCGAATCGATGCGCGAGGCGTCTTTACGCGAATTAAAAGCCACAATCAAAATCCGCGAACAGCAAGCAGTCGATAAAATCGGCCGCCTGGAAAGCGAGATCATGAAAGAATTGCGTTTAAAAACCGCCGATATGGCCATCGACGCGACCCAAAAAATTCTATCGGAAATTTTGGATGCGCACCGCAACGCAACGCTGGTCGACCAGGCCATCCGCGAAATGCCGAAACAGTTGAATTAGTTTTGCAGTAATATCTCAGCAAAAAACCGGGGCAATACCCCGGTTTTTTTATTTTAGAAAACTTACTTCCCGGTCAATAATTTAACCGCATCGCTGAGTTGCGCGATGCGAAGCGCGGCGTTGGGCGATGCGTGGCCGCTGTCGGGGTGAAAAATCATCGCCAACATGCGGTAGCGCGATTTAATTTCGGCAGGCGACGGATTTTCCATCGGCGCGAATCCCAAAACATGCAACGCGTCTTGGCGCAACCGGACGCCGCGTTCCAATGGCCGGAACGCCAATTTTTCCATCGCATCGCGCATGCGTTGCATTTCCATTTCCGCCGCCGCCAATTTTTGCGCGGCGTTGTCCGCGCGGCGGTCGTCCAGCATTAAATTCGCCCACCCTTTTTCCAACGACAATGCCAGCCCCAACGCCTTGCGGATTTGCGCCGGATCGATTTTGCCGGGAACACGCACCTGAATTCTGGGTTTGCGCGGCATTGTACGCCCCCCCGATTTGCCGCCGCGCACGGTTATGATGTCGCGGTCGTTTTTATCGGGATCGCCCGGATCGGGTTGCGCGGCAATAACATCATCCGGTAACAGCAACATGACCGCCCGCGCCAAATCGCCAAGCCCGACATCGTCATTCGCGCCGGCATTGCGGGATTTCACCAACGCGTCCAATTCCGCGCGAAACCGCGAAGAACATGGCACCACATAGGCATTATGGTTGGATGCCTTTTTTGTGGCCGCGTTTGCGGCGGATTTTTTTGCCAAATTTTTATTCATTATTCCTAGTGTTCTTATAATCTAAAACCA
>CAYWJR010000030.1:0-18180 GCA_964458615.1 uncultured Alphaproteobacteria bacterium | reverse complement strand
TACGTCAACACCGAAGGTCGTCCGCAACAGGCATTCGCCGCGATTTTGCCGCCGGGCGAGGCAAAAGAAGATTGGAAAATAACTCGTGCCTTGTCGGAACATTTGGGGCACGCATTGCCATTCAATAATTTGAATGAACTGCGCGCTGCATTGGCCAAGGAACATACCATATTCGCCTTGATTGGCGATGTAACCGCGCCGGTGTGGGGTCAATTCGGTGCGGCGGGGTCGATTTCCAACCAACCGGTTGTGTTGCCTGTCCGCAATTATTATATGACCGACGTTATTTCCCGCAATTCGGTTACCATGGCCAAATGCACCGAAGAATTCGTGCAACAGAAAAAGGTGGCGGCATGATGAATGATGCGTTTATCCAAACATATGTAATCCCCGCCGCGTGGACGACCGCGAAAATATTGATGTTCGTCGTCCCATTGCTGGTCGCGGTCGCGTTTTTGACCCTGGCGGAACGCAAGGTTATCGGATCGATTCAATTGCGCAAAGGACCCAATGTGGTGGGGCCATTCGGTTTGCTGCAACCGTTCGCGGACGCGATAAAATTGCTGACCAAGGAAATGATTATTCCGTCCGGCGCGAACCGGTTTTTGTTTTTGCTGGCGCCCGTTATTACCTTTGCGCTCAGTCTTGTGGCATGGGCGGTTATTCCGGTCAGCGCGGGTGTAGTCATTGCCGACATTAACGTCGGCATGCTGTATTTATTCGCGATTTCCTCGCTTGGGGTTTATGGGATTATCATCGCCGGCTGGGCATCCAATTCCAAATATTCTTTTCTTGGCGCATTGCGCAGCGCGGCGCAAATGGTTTCATACGAGGTTTCGATCGGGTTCGTGATCGTCACCGTTTTATTGTGCGTTGGATCTCTGAATTTAACCGATATTATCAACGCGCAATCGGGCGGCATTCAAAACTGGTATGTATTGCCGTTGTTGCCTATGGCTGTGATATTCTTTATTTCGGCATTGGCGGAAACCAACCGGTCGCCGTTCGATTTGCCCGAAGGCGAATCGGAATTGGTGGGTGGATATTTCACCGAATATTCGGGGATGAGTTTCGCGCTGTTTTACCTGGGCGAATATGCGGCGATGATTTTAATGTCGGCCATGGCGTGTATTTTATTTTTAGGCGGCTGGGATTGCCCGATTCCGCTGGAACCGTTTACATGGATTCCCGGCGCCGTATGGTTTGCGTTTAAAATCGCTTTTGTATTGTTTTTATTTTTGTGGGTGCGCGCCACCATGCCGCGTTACCGTTATGACCAATTGATGCGTTTGGGTTGGAAAGTATTCTTGCCTTTTTCGCTGTTTTGGGTTGTTGCAACCGCCACCTATTTGAAATTAATGGGGGTATAGGGATCGATGATGTTGAATAGAACCGTAAGAAGTTTTTTGCTGGCAGAATTGCTAAGCGGTTTGTGGCTGACGTTTAAATATATGTTTAAACCGAAATACACGATCAATTATCCGTTCGAAAAAGGCCCAATCAGCCCGCGTTTTCGGGGTGAACACGCGCAACGCCGCTATGCCAATGGCGAAGAACGTTGCATCGCTTGCAAATTGTGCGAGGCGATATGCCCCGCCCAGGCGATCACCATCGAAGCCGAACCGCGTGACGATGGATCGCGCCGCACCACCCGGTATGACATCGATATGACCAAATGTATTTATTGCGGCATGTGCCAGGAATCTTGCCCTGTAGACGCCATCGTCGAAGGTCCGAATTTCGAATTTGCCGCCGAAACGCGCGAAGAATTGTTTTATAACAAAGAAAAATTGTTGGCCAATGGCGACCGTTGGGAAGCCGAAATCGCCCAAAATCTGGAATTGGACGCGCCTTATCGGTAATCGCCCGGCGTGCGCATAATAATAAAAAACCCGGGCAATGCCGGGTTTTTTATTTGCAATTTTTTGAATTAGGTCAATTTGCGGCTGACAAAAGGGCTTTTCTTTTTGTTTTTTGCGTTAAATTTTTCTTTGGCTTCGTCCAGCGTCGCCAGCAATTCCGCGCCCAATTTACCGCCGTCATCCTTGACGTTGTTGCGAATGACAACCTGAACGCCGTCTATATGCGCCTTGATCAGATCGATCAGACGTTCGTCGATTTCCGCGTTTTTGGAATCGGTGAAATCGCACAATGATTTACAGAATATAGTGATCAAATCGAAACCAAACGTTTCGCCCTGACCGCGCATTTCGTGGCTGATATTGTGGATGTTCTGAATATATTTCCACGGGTTTTTCGGGCCAGTGAGCAGTTGTTCGTAATTCATTTGCAATTGCGCCAAATTGCCGCGCACCCAATCGGTGTAATCGTCGCGCATTTCGTGCAAATGATCCTCGGCGGCGCGCAACAATGATGGATCGATCACGCCGGTATCGGCGTCTTTGGCGCCGACTTTGGCTTTTAATTTATTCGGCAAATCGAACAGCCAGATTTTCGCCTTGGTGTTCAACGATTCGGGGCGTTTTCCGGTTTGAATGACTTCCATGTCGGCGGCATTCACGTTTCTGCGGTTAATGCCTTTGTGCGGCAATTCCTGGCGGCGGCGGTCTGGGCCGAAATAATCGCCGTTATAAATAAAATGCCGTGGTTGTTCGATTAACGACATGATTTTCGCGGCCACCGATTTGGTGGAATAGGGTTTTGTCAAAAATTCGTTTACGCCTAAATCCCGCGCTTCTTGGACGTTGTGAATATCGACGGCGCCGGACACGGCGATTACGGGTATAAAACGATCCGGCGATTCTTCGCTGCGGCGCAGCCAACGGATCAACATGGCGCCGGAAACAGGGGTCATCAACCAATCGCACATGATAATGTCGATACCGACTTCGCCGGGTTTGGTTGCGGTGAACCCGGCCATTTTTAAATGATTGATTGCCTCGCCGCCATCGCGCGCCGATATAACCTTGCCGATTTTCATGCCCCGTAAAACCGAAGACAAAGTCGAACGCGAAAATTCATCGTCGTCCGCGACCAATACGGTAAGTTTTTCTAGATTATAAATAGTCACCGGCTTATGCTGCCCTTTAAAATGAATAATGTACAATAACGCTTGTATTTTGGCGGTTCAAACGCGCCATGGCAAGTCGATAAGTTTTCAGAAAGCAAAAACATGAATCATATGTTTGTTTATGCCACAGCGGAATCGGCGGAAAAAGCCAAGTCGATCGCGGAAATTTTGGTTGAAAAAAAGCTGGTTGCCTGCGTCAACATCATCCCTGGCGCGCAATCGGTATACCGTTGGCAAGGCAAGGTGTGCAGTTCCCAAGAGGCGGTCATGATCATGAAAACCACCCGGGAATCAGTCGAAAAATTAAAGACAGAGTTCAAGGCACAGCATTCATATGAATGCCCGGCTTTGGTGTTTTTGGACATCCAGGACGGTTTGCCGGATTATTTGCGGTGGATAGGCGAGCAGGCAGCCTAGAATCATATACATACAATTGTATGTAAGTTGTTTTATCATTTAGTTTCATACGCTTAGATATATATCCGAAACATCAATTTCGTTTGACATATGTTTTATATGGGTTATAACGTTGCCTCGTTTTTAAATTCGCAAGAAATGGAATAAACCATGAAAAGTTATATGGCAAAGGACGCAGAAATTAAGACCCAGTCCAAGTGGTACTTGATCGATGCAACAGATTTGGTATTGGGACGTTTGGCCACCTACGTCGCATCGGGATTGCGCGGTAAATTGAAACCGACATACACCCCGAACATGCTGACCGGCGACAAATATGTTATCGTCAACGCGGCAAAAGTCGCTTTGACCGGCAACAAATTTACCGACAAAATGTACCGTTGGCACACCGGATTCCCAGGCGGCGTCAAAGAACGCACCGCAAAGCAAATTTTGACCGGCCCGCACGCAGAACGCGTGATTCAGGATGCCGTACGCAACATGTTGCGCAAAGGTCCATTGCGTAACCGCATGATCGAAAATTTGTATGTTTATTCCGGACCGGATCATCCGCATTCCGCGCAACAGCCGCAATCGTTGGATATCGCGTCTAAGAACCGCAAGAATAAAAGGAGTGCTGCGTAATGGCTCAAGGTTTAGAAAGTTTGGCTTCGTTGAAAACAACCGCTTCGGCGGCGACGGCTTCTGCCGCGTCGGCAACCGGTTCGGCGCCAAAACATGAAAAGAAAATCGACAAACAAGGCCGCGCGTATGCAACCGGCAAACGCAAAAACGCAATTGCCCGTGTATGGATTAAACCGGGCAAAGGCAAAATCACCGTAAACGGCCGCGACCATGTGTCGTATTTCGCCCGTCCGGTGTTGCGTTTGTTGATCAACCAACCATTGCAAACCACAAAGCGCGAAGGTCAATTCGACATCGAATGCACCATCATCGGCGGCGGCTTGTCCGGCCAGGCCGGCGCGTTGCGTCATGGTTTGTCCAAGGCATTGACGTTCTTTGAACCCGAATTGCGTGGCGTTTTGAAATCCGGTGGATTCTTGACCCGCGATCCGCGTGTTGTAGAACGTAAAAAATATGGCCGCGCAAAGGCACGTCGCCGCTTCCAATTCTCGAAACGTTAATCTTTCGGGTATTTGGATTCTATGCTATCAAAGAGGCAGCTTCGGCTGCCTCTTTTTTTTAAATTAATTTACAGTGATTGGAAAAACATGCGCGCTTTGATACGCCCTTTTAAGGATATTATGCCAACGATTGCGAATCGCGTATTCGTTGCCGAAACCGCATCCGTTATCGGCGACGTTTATATCGGCGAAGACAGCAGCGTGTGGTACGGGTGCACGTTGCGCGGCGATGTAAACCATATTCGCATTGGGGCGCGCACCAATATCCAAGATGGCGTCGTGATTCATTGCGCGTCACGGGAAAACGGCGATATTCCAACCATAGTCGGCGATGACTGCACCATTGGCCATCAGGCATTATTGCATGCCTGTACCATTGGCAACCGCGTGTTGATCGGAATGCAGGCCTGCGTCATGGACGGGGCAAGCGTTGGCGACGAGGCGATTGTGGCGGCGGGCGCGCTGGTTACCCCAGGCAAAAAGGTTTTAACCGGCCAGTTATGGGCAGGGCGCCCCGCAAAATATGTGCGCGATTTGACGGCGGATGAACGCAAACATCTATCATGGTCGGCGCAGCATTATGTGAAACTGGCGGCCGCGTACCGGTAATGGTTGTTTCGGCACCATGGCCGCCGCGTCCGACCAAATCAGAAATCATGGATGAGTTTCTGCGCATAAAAAGAGTTTCTGTTATCGAAGCAACCGGACTGGGAATCCCTGATCACGGATATTTTCTAAATCCAATCGAATTGCTTGTCGATTTTGAATGGGCGTTGCGTTATTCCGGATTTGCCGTTTCCATGCTGGGTTTAACCCAAAAACAATATCAAAATATTGTTTGGCCAATCCGGCGTTCGGAATGCCTTTTCTTGTTGGCTGGAATCCGGCAGGGCGACGGGGGTATACATGAATGCCTGCAAATATTCGAACATTTATATTTGTGCGGTAAAACATTCGATGACATAGGCATTAGCGCGGCAGATGCAAAAAAATATCGTTTCGATTGTTTAAACTGCATCTTCAGGATGGTTTGCAGGATTTGGCTAGAAACTTGAAGGCTGGAAAATTGGACGACGCGGGAAGGCGGTTTGAATCCTTGCATCGCCAGGCATCAATTATTGCCAGAACATGCAATATGCCTATGTCGGGCATAATGACCAAAAGCGTTTTGGCGGACATAAGAAAGCTGCACAAAAATGGATTGCGGGCGGCAATAATCATGCGCCGCAGGCGATGCGGCCTGGAACATGCAAGGCTGAGTCCAACTATGCGCGCATCGCGGTAACGCTTGAAAAACTTAGACCACTTTGGTTTTAACGTAACTTCCCGGCGCGTCGTCGATGGCTTTTAATTTGCCTTTGCCGGGGATGCGTTTATCGGCGTCGATTTTCGATCCCGCGAACTCGGCGACCCATTTTTGCCAATGCGCCCACCAAGATCCCGCGTGTTCCTTGGAACCTTTGAACCAATCGTCGGCATTTTTTTCCAGGCGCGAATTGACCCAATATTGATATTTATTCGCATCCGGATGGTTGACGACTCCGGCGATGTGGCCGGATCCGGATAAAACGAATTCAATCGGGCCTTTGTACACCTGGGTTGCGGAATATACCGATTTCCATGGGCAAATATGGTCTTCTTTGGTGCCGACCATGTATGTCGGCACATCGATTTTACGCAAATCCAGCTTGGTTCCTTTCAAACTGATTCCGCCCGGTTGGATCAGCAAATTTTTCTGATACATATTGCGCAGATAAAAACTGTGCATCGCGGCGGGCATGCGTGTCGAATCCGAATTCCAATATAACAAATCGAATGGGAACGGTTCTTTGCCCAGCAAATAATTGTTGATTACGAACGACCAAATCAAATCGTTGGCGCGCAGCATGTTGAACGTGGTGGCCATTTCATGGCCTTCTAAGAATCCGCGTTTGTTCATGCGTTTTTCAAGCGCCGCCAGTTGTTCTTCGTCGATGAAAACGGATAATTCTCCGGCTTCGGTGAAATCGACCAGCGTGACCAAATAAGTCGCGGATTTGACGCGTTCGTCTTTGTGCGCCTTCATATAAGCGAGCAGGGATGCCAGCAACGTTCCGCCCAAACAATATCCGATAACGTTGGCTTCCTTTTCGCCGGTTGCTTTTTCAATTGCATCCAGGGCGGCCAATGGGCCTTCTTCCATGTACGCATCGAAACCTTTATCGGCCAATTCCTTGCCTGGGTTGACCCAGGAAATCATGAACACGGTGTGGCCTTGGTCGACCAGCCATTTGACATAAGAATTTTTCGCGCGCAGATCCAGAATATAAAATTTGTTGATCCATGGCGGAATAATCAGCAAAGGCGTTTTATGAACTTTCGCCGTGGTCGGGGAATATTGAATCAACTGCATCAAATCGGTTTCTAAAACCACTTTGCCTGGCGTAACGGCGATGTCGCGGCCGACTTGGAATGCTTTTTCGTCGGTCATGCGGATGCGCAAATTGCCTTTGCCCCGATCCAAATCTTGCAACATATTTTGCAATCCACGCACCAAATTTTCACCTTTGGAATCGATGGTTGCCTTTAATACCTCGGGATTGGTCATGACAAAATTGCTTGGCGCCATCGCATCGACGAACTGACGGGTGTAAAAATCCACTTTGCGCGCGGTTTGTTCATCCAAACCATCGACTTCTTTGATGGAATTTTGAATGGTGCGGGCGGTCAACAAATAAGATTGTTTGATGTAATCGAAAATCGCATTTTGTTGCCATGCATCGTCTTTGAAACGGCGGTCGCCCGGTTGCGCTTCGATAACGGGGGACGATGGGGTGCCAGCCAGCCAGCGGCGCGATGTATTGTTCACCAAAGTAATATAATCTTGCCACCAATCCATTTGCGCTTTCCACATTTTCGCAGGATCGGTCAACATGCGCGTCGTCATTTCAAAAAACGCGCGGCCGATATTGGCCGGATCGCCCATGCCGAGTCCATTTGCGTTTTGCCCGTTGCCCTGTTGTTTCACAAAATCGCTGACCAATTTTTGCGATTGTTCCGCGATATTGGTCATAATTTTCGACCATTCTTTTGGATCAAAGTTTTTTTGGCTTTTTTGCTGGGCGTGTTCGGACATAAGGAACCTCAGAGGAAATAATGATGAAACAAAGACTTAGGAGTGTTTAGGATACAGTGAATAGATGAAGAAAACGTTAGTTGCATTTCCAAGAACCGTCATGCATAACTAACTTCTTTAGGGGGACTTTACTTATACCACAATTAGCCGTTGGTAAAGAAGTCATTTGAAAAATTCAATCAAATCAAAGGGTTTTTGCGATGTCTCGGTCACTATTGGGTTTATTGGCTTGGTTCATTTTTGGCGCGCTTTTTGTGCAGGTGCACAGCGCAAATGCCCAAACAATTTGGAACGACAAGGCGGATTACAAAATTAAGACGCAAAATGTTGCGCCGCAGCAAAAACCCGCGCCGAACATTACTGCATCGAAACCAATGCAGAAAAATACCCCGGCTTGGTATAACAACACACAAAATTTTTTCGGCAGCAACGAATCGCCTGCCTTGGCGTCTCCGGTAAATCCTTCGGCGCAAATTGCGCCGACTCAAACCGGGGCCGTCGCTGCGCCGCGTATTCCTGTGAATCAATCATCTTTGGCCGCTCCGGTGGTTGCAGAACAAAAATCAGCGCCGTTATTTTCACCCCCTAAATTTTCCGAACCTAAATTTTCCGATTCGCAACCGCAACGCCCGATTGCAAATAACAATCATCCATCTTTGTTTGGCGAATTGGTTCCGCCAACTGGCGCCATGCCGCAAATCGCACAACCCGTTGCGCAACCTGTGCAACCTTTACCAGCGCAGATGACACAGCCGGTTACAACACCTGTTTTGGCATTGCCTGCGCCGGCATCTTCGCCACGATTCCAAGCCGAAGCGCCACGGGCGATTGCGAAACCGGAACCGGTTTTAAATTCTTTCCCAAATCTGGCATCGGTGCCGTTACAAGCGCCAGCGCCGCAATCGGATGCGGGATGGACACAAAAATTACAGGCCGATCACCAAAAGGCGCAGCAAACGATTCAGCAAACGGAATGGCAGCCATCCGCCAAAGATCAATCCGGCAATTTCCAAGAATTTCCCATGGTCGCGCCAATAGCAACAATCGCCCCGCCATCGAATAACACTGCATTACAGGAACCGGTGCGCCAATTGCAGCCTGTTGCGCAAACCGCCGATTCGTATGTATCCGCAAAACCGGCCGCGCGCGCATTGGAATCCGAAACGCCGGTGGCCGCCGCGACCGATACGCAAAATTGGCCAAAAACACCGATTTATGTGATGGACAGCGGCGATACGATCGCATCCGCGCCAACCCCTATGGCGTCTAGCCCGCAATTGAATTATGCGAATACCGCGCCGATCAATCCGCCGCGCGATTTGCCGCGCCGCGATCTGTCGGTTGCATCCGATTTCGCGCCGCCATCCATGGTGTCGAATCAGCCGCAAAATATGGCCGCATTAAACGAACCAATTCCATATCTGAATCCAGAAGACCTAAGCATCAGCATGCCGCCTTTGACCCCGCCGGTTGGCAATATGCCCAATACTGGCGCCAATAATTTTTATGCGATGCCGTTGCAAGCGCCTGCCAACGCAATGCAGCAACCGATGAATTATATGGATGTTCCGGCATCGGCTTGGGTGCCGCCTGCAACGGCGATGAACGCCCCAATCGGCAATAATTTCGGTTGGAACGATATGATGGCGCCGCCGCTTGTGCCGCCAACATCTTCGCCGGTATTCAACGCGCAACCGCAGCCGCCTGTTTCGATGTTGCCATGGCAAGATCCATCGAACGGCGCGATCAGATCGTATAACGAACGGATGCAGCAAAATGCGCCGTTTACCACCAGTTCCGGCGCGCCGTATTACCCATATGGATATTCCGGTTTTGGAAATTGGAACAACACACAACCTTCGTTCGGGGCATCGAATGGATACAGAACCAAAATCGCGTCGGCGGGATCGTCGTTCCCCGTAACGCCGTCCGCCCATCCGGCCGGATTAAATTCGATTAATATCAACAAACCGATCGCCACATTGTATTTCCGCGATGATGGATCCAATTTGGGCGGAAACGAACAAAAAGTATTGCAAGAATTGGTCGATTGGTACGAAGGCAAAGGCGGCGGATTGCGTGTTGTCGGCCATTCCAGCGCGCGTACACCGGACATGGATCCAGCCAAACAAAAAATGCGCAATTACAAATTGTCTTTGGATCGCGCCGAAACCGTTTCAAAACGTCTGCAAAAAATGGGCGTGAAAAAAGACCGATTGCTGGTAACTGCTCGCGGCGATACGGACAAGGCCTATGCCGAATCCATGCCGAATGGCGAAGCATGGAACCGCCGCGTCGAAATTTACTGGGATATGTTTTAAACCCTAACTAGGCCGTTGGTTTTTTACAGTTTCTTCGTGCTCCGGAGCTCGCGTACTTTAACGTGTATTGCGCTCCGGTTCTCGAAAATTGCGAGAATCCTTGATCCTGGCGGGTTTTCATTTTGCTAATATCTATTTTCCCGCTTCGATATGGACATCGACCAATTGTCCGACATAAGCGGTCATGGCGGTTTTGTTAAAAGAATAAAGTATCTGCAACACCCGCGTATCCACGCGTTCAGTGCTTTGTCCCGTCAATGACTTTTTTGGGACAACATATGGTTCAATCCGCACGAATTCCAGATCGGTTTTAATATCGCGGTTGCCGCGTAAATTCGCGCGCGCCTTGGTGTTGGGTTTAATCCGCCAGGCTTCGTTTTCATCAATATCGACGCGGATAAACAATGTGTCCGTGTTTCCCATGATAATCAGCGGGTTGTTGGCGACTTGGGCTGGGGCGAATTCGCCCGGCCGGACATCGACTTTTAATATTTCACCGTCAATCGGCGCGCGTACGGTGCGGATTTCAAGATCGGTTTGCGCGGCCTGTAATTCCGCATCGGCCTTGCGCACATTGGCGTCGGCCAGTTGCGCGGCATATTGGCGGGATTTATATTCTTCGATGCTAACGGACTGTTTATCGCTTAATTTGCGCCAGCGTTCGAATTTTTGCTGTGCGTCCAATTGCGTCGCTTTGGCAACGGCAATGGCGGTGCGGCGTATTTCGGAATTGGCGATTGCTTCGCGGTCATCCAGGGTAAATAAAACATCGCCTTTTTTTACTTTCTGCCCGACGGAAACTTTGACTTCTTTGACGATGGCGCCGATGGGCGATGCGATTTCAATATTCTCGCTGCTTGATTCGATAATACCGGTTCCGGAAATAGTGTTGGCAAACGGCGCGGGGGCGGGTTGAACAATATCGGCGGGTGGGGGCGGTGTATCCTTGCGTTGCTTGATTACAAAATTTGCGGCAAAGGCGATGCCGGCGATGGCAAGGGCAGGGATGATATATTTGCGCATGGATTTTTTCCTTTAATGGGCAATGTCTTTGTAATCTTTGGTGATTTTGATAACTTGGCCGTCGTCCAGTTGGGCGATCCGGTCGGCATATTGAAATACCCGGTTGTCGTGCGTGACGATAATCAACGTACGGCCTTCGCTCAACGCGGTTTGTTTTAAAAGTTGAATTACTTTTTGCCCGGTCTGGTTATCCAATGCGGATGTTGGTTCGTCGCAAACGATTATTTTGGGATCGTGAACCAATGCGCGCGCGATGGCCACGCGTTGTTGCTGGCCCCCCGATAATTGCGACGGCAGGCTGTGGCCGCGGTCGCCCAGGCCGACTTTTTCCAATATTCCACGGCCTTTGGCGATGGCGGTTGCCGTTGGAACGCCTTGCAACATCAACGGTACGGCCACATTTTCCGCCGCCGTCAAGGATGGCAGCAAATTGAACGATTGAAATACAAATCCGATATTGTGGCCGCGAAACAATGTTTTTTCGCGGGTCGACATGGCGTTGAAATCAGCGCCCAAAACCGAACATTCACCATTGTCGCGGTTCAATATTCCCGCGATAATGGAAATCAGTGTCGTTTTGCCGCAACCGCTGGGGCCGATCAACATCAACAGCTCGCCTTTGTAAATATCGATGTCGATGCCGCGTAATGCCGGAACCTTTGTTTCGCCGGATCCAAAAAATTTCTGCACATTTTTGCATTTGATAGCGATTTCAGTCATGGGATTACCGGAACACGATTCCGGGTTCTTGGCGCAGAACCCTGATTAAACTTAGAAACCCTGCAAACAGGCAAATGGCCATCACCGCGCCTGCGGCGATAACCGGGATTTGCCAAACCATGTAAAATGCCAATCTTGTACCGGCCATCAGCGATCCGAAAACCGCCGCAAGCCCAAGGCCGATACCATATCCCAAACCGCCGACCACTAAAACTTGTGTAGCCACGATGCGGCAAAGCGCGGATGTTGTCGCGCCAAGCGCCTTTAATGTCGCGAAATAACGGATATTGTCCAACGTGAAATTATATAAAATTTGTCCGCACACCAAAAGGCCGATGATGAAACCAAGACTCATGGAAATGGAAAAATTGATCAAAATTCCGGTATTGACCATCACATAGTTTTTGGTCAGATCCTGGAATTGCTGGCTGTTTAACGCTTTTAAACCGGTGGTTTGTTCGATGCGCGCGGCGATTGCGGTTAAATCCTCGCCTGGTTTCGCTTTGGCCAATATATAGGTCAGCATTTTGCGCGTTTTCGGCGCGAATGAAAGCGCGCGATTATAAGTTGTGTAAATCAACGGTTCCCAAAAAAATTTCCGGCCGACTTCGAAAAATCCGGTAATAAGCGCTTGATTGTCGTTGATGTCGATCGTATCGCCGACTTTTAAAACCGGCTGGGTTCCGTCCGCGTTGGGTTTTAATTTTAACGTGCGATCCAATTCCTTGATTTCAACCATGATCGCTTGGTCGCGGCGCAAATCCGATAAATGGCCTTCGATAATTTTTGGCGGCCCGCCGATCAATGTCGCATCGTCGATTCCGACCAGCAAACAAGTCACAACTTTGCCGTCGGGCAGGCGGCAATTCAAACGGGTGCGAATTAACGGCACCGCCCATTCCACGCCTTCGACGCTGCGTACACGATCCAGGGCTGTATCGGATAATGGTTTGTTTTCCTCGCTCATTTGGACTTCGGGATCCATGACCCACAAATCATACGGGCCCGCGGTATCGCGTATACTGGCGCCGGTATTGTACATCAGGCCGCGGAAAATGGACGCTTGTTGCGCGATCAGCAAAGTGGCAAAGGCAATGCCGAATATCAGGGAAAAGTATTTTAACTTGTCCCCCATCAGCATTTTTAGAGCGATTAAATTCATAAAACGACCTTAGGCGGCCTTGGACTGTCTTTGCGCGTAATATTTTTCGCCGTTGCTTGTGCAAGAATCCATAGCCAGCGATACATATAGTTCCGCAATCGAATCCGGCAACGGCAATTTGGATGGGTCTTCGCCTGGAAATGCCTCGGCGCGCAATTGGGTGCGCACCACGCCCGGATCGATCATGTTGACGCGAATGGGGGTGTTTTGCACTTCGTTGGCATAAGTTTGCGCCAAGGATTCAAGCGCGGATTTGCTGATATTGTATGCGCCCCAATAGGCGGGATTGAATTCGGTTACGCCGCTGGTTGTAAAAATGACCCGTCCGGCCGCGGATGCCAAAAGCCCGCCATGCAGCGCCCGTAAAAGCCGCCAATTGGCGTGCGTGTTCACGGTCATAATATTGGTAAAATCGCGCGGTTTAATATCTTGCAGCGGGCTTAAAACGCCTAATGTTGCGGCATTGCCGACCAAAATATCCAACCGTCCGAATTTTTTGGCCAATTCCGATGCCAGCGTGTCGATCATTTCGATTTTCGCAAGATCGTGCGGAACCAATGTGGCCTCGGCGCCGGTTGATTGGATCAAATCGTCGGTTTCTTCCAAACCTTTGACGTCGCGGGATAACAAAATCAGTCGCGCGCCTTCGCGGGCATATGCCGTTGCAACGGCACGGCCTATGCCGCGCGATGCGCCGGTTATCAATGCAATTTTACCCTTCAAGCGCGACATTCGGTTCACGCCATTTCGGTCAAAAGCGGAATCGGTTTTTCGGCTTTTTCTTTGGCTTGGGGTTCGTAATCGGTTAAATCGATCGGATATTCGCCGCTGAAACAAGCATCGCAGAATTGCGGCATTTTGTTGTTGCGCCCGGCTTCGCCCATGGCCTGATACAAACCATCGATAGAAATAAACGCCAAGCTGTCGGCCTTGATCATTTTACAAATGGCGTCGACATTGTGTTGCGCCGCGATCAGATCCTTGCGATCCGGCGTGGCGATGCCATAAAAACATGGGTTCATGGTCGGCGGCGATGCGATGCGCATGTGCACTTCGCTGGCGCCGGCGGCGCGGATCATTTCCACGATCTTTTTCGATGTGGTGCCGCGCACGATCGAATCGTCGACCAAAATAACGCGCTTGCCCTTGATATGTTGAACATTGGCATTGTGTTTCAATTTAACGCCCAAATGGCGGATTTTATCGGTCGGTTCGATAAACGTGCGGCCGACATAATGATTGCGGATGATGCCCATATCGTATGGAATACCGGATTCGGTTGCAAAACCGATTGCCGCCGGAACGCCGGAATCCGGCACGGGGATGACCATATCGGCATCGACCGGCGCCTCGCGCGCCAAAATCGCGCCGATGGATTTGCGGGCGCCATATACGTTGCGGCCATCGATGGTGGAATCGGGGCGGGCGAAATACACATATTCGAATATACAAAAACGCGGGTTGGATGCGGGCAGCGGCATTAACGACCGTACGCCCGATTTGGTGATGATTACCATTTCGCCCGGTTTTACGTCGCGCACATATTCCGCGCCGATAATATCCAACGCCACGGTTTCGGAACAAATGATATGCGAATTGCCCAGTTTGCCCAATACCATCGGACGCACGCCATTGGGGTCGCGCACGCCGATAATCGCTTCTTTGTTCATCATAACCAAAGAATAAGCGCCCTGAATTTTGCGGCAAGCATCGATGATCCGGTCGATAACGGATTCTTTTTTCGACAGTGCGATTAGGTGAATAACCACTTCGCTGTCGGTGGTGGACTGGAAAATCGCGCCCTGTTTGACCAATTCTTTTTTGATCTGCATGGCATTGGTTAAATTGCCGTTATGCGCCAAAACGAAACCGCCGAAATCTAGTTCCGCGAAAAACGGCTGAACGTTGCGCATGATTACATCGCCGGTTGTCGCATAACGAACATGGCCGACTGCACGGTTTCCGGGCAGGGCGGCGATGGCGCTTTCGCTGCCGAAATTGTCGGCCACGTGACCAAGGGCGCGGGTGGCATGGAATTTTTTACCGTCAAAAGAAACGATACCGACGGCTTCTTGGCCGCGATGTTGCAAAGCGTGCAAGCCAAGCGCGGTGTGCGCCGATGAATCGTCGTGATCGAAGATGCCGAATAATCCGCATTCTTCCTTTAACTTGTCGTCATCGAAAGGATTGGTGGTCAATTCCAGATCTTCAATCATAAATGCACCCTTGTGCGCTGTACGTGTGAAACGGAGCCCTGTTATATTTTTTTATGGTGCGGGCGGTTGCAACCCGTTCTTTTCGATGTCTTTATACTCGGTTTCTTTCTTTTTTTCATCTGCTTTTTGACGTTCCTTGTCGGATGCAGATTCTTCTATATCTAACTGATTTTGTTCGACAAATCCGGCCATCCAATCCGTTGCGGTTTGGATATAGTCATAAGTGACCGCGGAACGGAGCGAAACCGGCTGTTCATCGATGTCTGGAACCGCCGCGGAATACAAGAAAAACGCCATGCAAACGATGACACCGCCCCGGATAATTCCGAACACAAACCCCAAAGACCGGTCCGCACTGCCAAAGGCCGTTTGATGCACCCATTTTGACAAAAAATGGGTTATCACCGAAACCACGATTAACGTGCCTGCGAATAACATAGCGCCAGTTGTAAAATCAGCAAGCGCCGGACTGCTGATAAAATCGCGCGTTACCGGTTGCAAACTGTTGAACCCATAAAATAACGCCAGCAAAGCGGCGATCCAGCCCGCAATCGACAATATTTCCTTGATAAAACCCCGCCATGCGCCGAACAGGCCGGATACGATTAAAACGCCAAAAACGATAAGGTCGATGGATGTCAAAGCCATGATGTGAAACGATGATTAGGTTGCAAGACGTGGTGCAGATTTTCTAGCCGATAAACCGTCGCGAAGTCCCAGTTTTTCCAATAAATCGCCTACATTTTCGGAAAATGTTGCGGTAATGCCCGATATATTTTGGTAACTGCGGCCCTGCATCGGTTTTGGCAGAAATGCGTGTTTAAATCCTAATTTTGCGGCTTCTTTTAACCGTTGATCGATTTGCGAAACGCTGCGCACTTCGCCCGATAAACCCACTTCGCCGAATAAAACGGAATCCGCCGCGATTGGCCGGCCGGTCAATGCCGATGTCAACGCCGCGACAACCGCCAAATCCGCCGCAGGTTCGGTAACCCGTATGCCGCCAGCGATGTTCAAATATATATCATATCCCGATAACGGCACGCCGAACCGCGATTCCAATACCGCCGCCAGCATGGATAATCGCCCGGCATCCCATCCGATTACGTTGCGGCGGGCAGTGCCGAAATTGGTTGGATTGACCAGCGCCTGGATTTCAACCAACACCGGCCTTGTGCCTTCCATCCCGGCGAAAACGGCGGATCCCGAAACGTCGCCGCGCCGTTCGGATAAAAACAATGCCGACGGATTGGACACTTCTTGTAATCCCAATTCGGTCATGCTGAACACGCCGATTTCGTCCGTCGCGCCGAACCGGTTTTTCACCGTGCGCAAAATACGGAAATGGTGGCCGCGTTCTCCTTCGAAATATAAAACTGTGTCGACCATGTGTTCCAACACGCGCGGGCCTGCGATGGTACCTTCCTTGGTGACATGCCCGACCAGGAACAACACAAATCCACGCGCCTTGGCGACGCGAATCAATTCATGCGCCGACGCACGCACTTGGGAAACCGTGCCGGGCGACGATTCGATCATTTCCATATATAATGTTTGCACCGAATCGGCGACCACGACCTTGGGTCCGTCTTCGCGGTCGATGGATGCGATAATATCGCTGACGTTGGTGGCGCTGGCCAATTCGACGGGCGCATCTTCGACCTTTAATCGGCGGGCGCGCAGGCGGATTTGTTCCATGGATTCTTCGCCCGAAATGTACGCGCACGATGTATGGCGCGACAATTGCGCGACAATTTGCAACAACAATGTCGATTTGCCGATGCCGGGATCGCCGCCGATCAATATGACGGATCCCGGGACAAGCCCGCCGCCGGTGACGCGGTCGAATTCGGCCGTACCGCTTTTGATGCGTTGGTAATTTTTATCTTCGCCCTGAAGACTGCTGAATTCGATTTTGCGGCCTGATTTTACTTTTTTCGAAAATTGCGATGTTTTGGATGCCGTGATTTCTTCGGTCAGGGTGTTCCACCCGCCGCACGCCTCGCACCGTCCCATCCATTTCGGGAAAGAGGATCCGCAAGATTGACAAACATAGGATGATTTTTCGCGTGCCATATGTAAACTATAACCTTGTTGCGATGGCCGGTCAAACGAGGGTTTCTAAGCGACCTTGACCGCCATTTCAATTGGGCCTTTGGCTCGGCCATGGATGAATTGATCGACATGGTCATTGCCGGATTTTTCCAACTGCGCCACAGGGCCATTCCATAAAATTTTGCCGTTATACAGCATGGCGACGCGGTCGGCGATTTTGCGCACGCTGGCCATATCGTGGGTGATGGACAGGGTGGTTGCGCCCAGTTTTTTTACAGAATCTTTGATCAATTGATTGATCACGTCCGCCATGATCGGGTCAAGGCCGGTTGTGGGTTCGTCAAAGAAAATGATTTCCGGGTTTGCGGCAATAGCCCGCGCCAATGATACGCGTTTTTGCATGCCTCCGGACAATTCCGCCGGGTATAAATTGCCGGTTTGTTCTGGCAATCCAACTTGCGCTAATTTTTCAATCGCGATTTTTTTCGCTTCGTCCCGGTTCATGCCGCGGCCTTGGATCAAACCAAACGCCACATTTTCCCAAACCGGCAATGAATCGAACAGGGCGGATCCCTGGAACAGCATGCCGAATTTATGCATGACCGATTGCCGTTCATTCGGGGTCAATTTGGTGACTTCTTCGCCGTCGATTTTGATCGAACCGCGATCCGGGCGGACGATGCCCAAAATGCATTTCAACAATACCGATTTGCCCGATCCGGACCCGCCGATGACAACGACCGATTCGCCCTTGGCGATGTCCAAATCGACGCCTTGCAAAACCTTTTTTGAACCAAAGGATTTATAAAGTCCGGATATTTGAATTTTGGGTTGGGTCATATGATTTCTATTGGGCGAAAAACATTTCAGTGATTAAATAATTGAATATCAAAATCAAAATCGACGCGGATACGACGGCCTTGGTGGTTGCCGCGCCAACGCCTTGGGCGCCGCCGCGCGAATTATACCCTTGGTAACATCCCATCAACGTGATCA
>CAYWJR010000029.1:0-18258 GCA_964458615.1 uncultured Alphaproteobacteria bacterium | reverse complement strand
AAAATCCGAACAACGGCCAACCGGCGATTTCGGCCTTGGCGACAAAAGACGCCGGCACCAATGAACTTAGGATCATAATATCCAAATACGCGCTGTGATTGGCGATGAATATAACCGGTTTGCGCCCGGTCACATGCCCGCAAACAGATATATCCAAACCCGCGATGCGGCAAATCAGGCGGTTATACAACATCGGGATGGAATAAAAATATTTCGGCAATAAATACATCGCCACGATTTGCGCCGGAATCAACGCGGCCGTTACGCAAACAATGCCGATCAGGCGGATAATGGCGACAACGGAATTCATTGCAAATCGGTATCCGCGGTGGTCAATGTGGTGCGTTCGTAATACCGTGAATATTTTTCGCTCAATTCTTCGCGGTTGACCATGACGAACACATCGATCGAATTGAATTGCCGGTCGATATACGCGCCATCGCCGAAAAACCCGCCAAGCCGCATATATCCTTTGATCAATGGCGGCAACGCCAACAGGGCGCGTTTGGGATCGATGCGGTCTTTTGGGATCAAATTCATATCGGCGTAATATTGCGGCAAAGTCCGCACCCGCAAATTTTCCGGCGCCAAATGATAATGGTACAAATACGATAACGATTCCGCGTGCGCCGACATATCCGTGCCATGAAAACTGGCGCAACCGAACATCAAATCCAGTTTATGGTGAAAAATATATCCGGCGATGCCGCGCCACAATAACTGCATGGTCGGACGCGTGCGGTATTTTTCATGCACGCACGACCGTCCCAATTCCAAAACCGTTCCGGGGAATTGGTGAATTTTCGAAATATCATATTCGGACGCGGAATAAAAACCGCCGACGAGGCCGGCCGCGTCTTTGCGGATCAAACGGTATGTGGCGACGATTGCATCGGTGCCTTTGCCGATTTTATGATCGAAAATCAGCAAATGGTCGCAAATATCGTCGTATTTGTCGAAATCGCGCTGCGATTTTTTGAATTCGGGCGTCGGCGTTGCGCCCATTTCGTCGTAAAAAATCCGGTACCGTAAATTTTGCGCGGCTATGATTTCCGATTCGGTTTCAGCCAGGCGCGCTTCCATCGATCCAAAAAATTGGGATGGCGGATGGGTATCTGTTTTTGGCGCCATTGTTGGCATTTTTTGTATGATTGTAGTCATTGGTTCCATTTTTGTCCCCGGCGCAAAATATACAAGACGGTTAAAACCGCTGATGATTAAAATCAGGGATATTTATAGCCTGCGGACAAAGACAATTTTATGACGATGGGCGTTAATTTATGCGACCCGCCCTTGCGGCGCAAGGCTTTATTTGACCAAGGTCAATTCCATCAGCACCGCATCCTTGCGGTCGCCGTTTTGACCCGCATAATACCGTTCGCGGCGGCCAAATGTTTGAAATCCGCATTTATGATACAATGCAATTGCGGCGATATTGTCCTGCGCCACATCCAAAACGATGCGCGATACGGATTGGTCGCGGCAATGATCCACAAACCGCGCCAATAATTCCCGGCCTATGCCTTGTTTTCGATGGGTGTTTATGACCGCAAACGACAATATATCCGCTTGATCCGCAATCGATTGCCCGGCGATAAATCCAACCGTCGCCTGGCCGTCGATCGCCAAAAACCCACAAGTTTGTTCCTGGATCAGCAAATTTTGCAGGGTTTGCAAATTCCATCCGCCGGGGATCGCGTCTTGCATCACCGAAAATATATCTTTGGTTAAAATATCGGGCGGCAAAAACCGCAACGGAAAAATTCGCGGCATATTTCTATACCGCCGATTGTCCGGCCGCAATTGTCACGTCGGCATCGCGGAAATACAATGGATGGAAGGGAAAATTCTCCGCACATTCAAAATTTTGCGCGGCGAACAGGCACGCGCCGGATGCAAGATTATGATCCGGCGGTTCGGCATGCAGGCCGCCGGGCAAAACGGACGCGGCGAATGACGCGGCGGTTCCCGCAATCGCCCAGGACGGTTTTTCAAAAATTATTTTCAACCCGCCAATATCGGCGGCGCGTTGCGGGGCAATCAGGGTTTGCAAATTTTCATCATACGCGGCGATATGATAATCGCCCTTGCCGGAATGATCGCACACAAAAATATTTTTCGCGGGCATATCCGGCATTTGCGCGCGGACAGACGCCGCAACGGCGGCCGGATGCGGCACGCCGAATATTTTTTTTCCCGCCGCCATCGCAAGCCCCTGCGCGGCCGCAAGCCCGATACGGATTCCGGTAAAGGACCCAGGCCCCACATTCACCGCGATACATTCAATATCGGCAATCGCCATTTGCGCATCCGCCATCAAGCCGCGCAGCAATGGCATGATCCGCTCGCCTTGGCCGCGAACCGCCTGGGATTTTTCCGCGCCCACGATACGGCCGCCGGAATATAACGCGGCCGCCGATCCTTGGGTATCGATATGTATTCCCAAAATTGCCGGGATTGTTGATACCGGGTTTGCCATTAAACGATTTTGCACGCTTCGGAAAATTCCAAGCGCGGCGAGCGCGGGAATAACGACGCAGGATCGCCGTAACCGATATTGCACAAGAAATTCGATTTTACTTTTGTGCCGGCGAAAAACAATTGATCGCATTTCGCCTGATCGAATCCGGACATCGGCCCGCAATCAAGCCCGAATGCGCGCGCCGCCAGCATAAAATATGCGCCCTGCAACGTGCCGTTGCGAAACGCGGTGTCGTCGATCATTTTTTGATTGCCCACGAACCAGGATTTGGCGTCGGTGTGCGGAAACAATTTCGGCAATTTTTCGAAAAATTCCAAATCAAACCCGATAATCGCGGTGACCGGCGCGGCCATGGTTTTTTCAACGTTGCCGGCGGCGACGCAGGTTTTCAATTTTTCCTTGGCTTCGGCCGATTGGACGAACACAACGCGCATCGGTTCGCAATTGGCCGATGTCGGGCCCCATTTATAAAGATCGTAAATATCCTGCAATGTTTTCGCATCGACCGGTTTTTTTTGCCAGCCGTTGAATGTTCTGGCGTTTACAAACAAGGTATCTAGCGATTTGGAATCGATAACGGCGGGCATGGGCATTCTCCTTGTGGATTTACTAATTTCTAACCTATGGATATAGTACAACTAAGCCAGCAAGACAATTTTTAAAGGTGATTCGTGCGCCGGTTATCGGTTTTCATATTGACGGTTTTATTATACGCCGCCCCGGCCATGGCAGCGGATCATGCCGTGATTTTCATGTATCACCGTTTTGGCGAAGAAAATTACCCAACCACCAGCGTGACGATCGAACAATTCGAATCGCATTTGCGCGCCATGCAATCGGGCAAATACAATATTTGGCCGGTCGATAAAATAACCGCCGCCATAAAGGCGGGCGAAAATTTACCGGATTACACAGTCGGCATTACGATAGACGATGCAGCCGCATCGGTTTACACAGCCGCCTGGCCGCGTTTTAAACGCGCGCGCATTCCGTTCACATTATTCGTTACAACCGACGATATCGACCGCGGCGGGACGGCATATATGAATTGGGATCAATTGCGCGAATTGCACAAAAGCGGGCTTGTCACCATCGGCAATCATTCCAAATCGCACCCGCATTTTCCGGTCCTAAGCGCGCAACAAATCGCTCAGGAAATCATCGCATCGCAGCGGCGGTTCAAACAAGAACTTGGGTTTGAACCGGATTTATTCGCCTATCCATACGGCGAATTCAACGCGGATTCGATGCGCGCGGTTGAAAAATTCGCCTTTCGCGCCACATTCGGCCAGCAATCCGGCGTTTTGCACAAGGCGGGCGGATTAAACGCGATACCGCGTTTTTCGTTGAATGAAAATTATGGATCGATCGACCGTTTTTTAACAGCCGCGCGCGCAATGCCGTTGCGGATTTCGGAAATTTTCCCCGCCGATTCGGTGTTGGCCGAAAACCCGCCGAAGATTCGAATAAAATTCCAATCCGCCCAAGACATCAAAGGCATGAATTGTTATGCATCCGGCCAGGATTCGGTGGGCATGCAGATAAACGGTGGGACAGCCGATTTGACATTCGCCAAACCGTTCGGCAAAGGCCGCGTGCGGATCAATTGCACCGCGATGGATGCGGAATCAAACCGCTGGAAATGGCTGGGCATGCAATATATCGTGCCGCCATCCGAAGATTGATTGTGTTCCTGTTAAATCAAACGCCTTAAATCAAACGTTCTAAATTAAACGTTGGCGCCAGTAATCGGTGCTGGCGGCATCCAGACGCGCGCGATCCAACGCCTGCAAATCGTTGCTGCGGATAATGCGTTTGATGGTTTGCACGTAATGGCCGCGCCGTTCGGAATAAGATTCCAACGATTCGATCAATTGCACCGAATCCATATATTGGCGGTTGTTGCGCATTTGCGCGCGTTTGGCGCGGAAATCCGAATAGGCGTTGTGGGTGTTTAAATTCCGGCTGTAGGATAAAACGGTGGCGAACAAATTATCGAACCGTTTTACCAAATGCTGGCGTCCGCCGTCGCGCGATTGCGGCACGATGCCTTCTTCGGAATTGTATACTTGCTGGCCGAACAACGCGTTGCCGTGCTGAACGAAACGGGATGTGCCCCATCCGCTTTCTTCGGCGGCTTGCGCGATTGCCAAAGATGGCGGGATAATATCGACCCGCATCGCCAATTTTTCAAAATTGCGGTCGGGAACGCCGTATTCATCCGATAATTTTGCGATGAAATCGGATTCCGCATCGGTCAATTTTTCGCCCCTTGATTGTTTTTCCCAAACACGGAATAGACGTTTGCGCGAATCGGCGATGTGATCGTTAACCAACAATACCAGCGGCAAAATAGATTGGATAAAAATTTCTTTTTTGTCTTTCGGCTGCTCGATCAAATGCAGATCGGTCGGCAAGCGCGTTAAAAAGATCGGCGGAACTTCGGTCGATCCGGCGTACACATCGCGCAAATTGTAATCTTGCGCTGAAAAAACCTGATCCAAATCCTGGTGTGTCGCGACGGTCATAATGCCGTGAAGCGAAACTCCGCCGCTTGGAAACGCCATGTCGCGCGATGCGATTGTTTGGGTTGCCGGGCTGTAACGCGGCGCTTGCAACATCGCCAAACAAAAACCCAGCAAGAAACACAGGCAAATCAACTCTGCCCGGCCTTTGATTTTTCTAAGTAAACGTTGCATACCCCAACCCCTTTGTTTTTTTATTTGGATCTTCTTATGCGGCCGGCCGTACTTCGACGACTTCTGGCACATAATGTTTCAGCATGTTTTCAATGCCCATTTTCAATGTCGCGGTCGATGACGGGCAACCGGCGCACGATCCGCGCAAATGCAAATACACAATACCGTCTTCGAACCGGTCGAATGCGATGTCGCCGCCATCCATGGCGACGGCAGGGCGCACGCGGGTTTCCAGCAATTCGATAATTTGCGCGGAAATTTCATCCACCTGATCGCCGCTTAGCGCAGGAGATTGCGCGCCAGCGTTGATGACCGGCTGGCCGGACGAAAAATATTCCATAATTCCCGCCAAAATTTGCGGTTTCAATGTTTGCCAATCGGCGTCCGCGGATTTGGTGACGGTGATAAAATCATGGCCCAAAAACACGCCCTTTACCCCGCCGACCAAAAACAGGCGTTGCGCCAGCGGCGATGATTGCGCGGCATCGGAATTCGGGAAATCGGCGGCGCCATTTTCCAAAACAATGCAATCGGGCAAAAATTTCATGCTGGCTGGGTTCGGTGTGGTTTCGGTCTGTATAAACATCGATTCTGTTCCTTTGGGTCTGCCCATAATCGGGCAGATGGTCATATAGAGCCCTTGGCTCGACATGCAATTTCAAACGGTCGTTTTTAGAATCACCCTGTTCAGGCCGGTTTAATTTGTGTGGCCAAAAAATTAACCATTCATTAAGATTATATCGTATCCTAATAGGAAATACTAGCCCATTTCGGATCGGGTTAATCGATGGTTAGATACCTTATATTAGGTATAAGGTCAATACGCCCCGGGAAATCCCGCGTATTTCCAGTCATACTGTTACAGAGTAGGATTGGAGTAGGTACGACGCGGAGTTATTTTTGGTAAAACCCAATAATATCATATACTTGTGCCAAAGTTTGATTGGCCAGCATGTTGGCTTTTTCCCCGCCTTTTTTCAAAATGCCGCCCAAGTATGTCTGGTCATTCATTAATTTCCGCATCTCGGCTGTGATGGGGGAGATCTTTTCAACCGCCAAATCGGTCAGGGCATTTTTAAAGGCGGAGAATTGCTGGCCTTGGAATTGGGCGATTACCTGATCCACGGTTTGGTCGGACAGGGCCGCGTAAATTCCAAGCAAATTGTCGGCTTCGGGCCGGGCGGCCAATTCATCCTTGGACGTTGGCAAAGGATTCGGGTCGGTTTTGGCCTTTTTGATTTTTTGGGCAATGGTATCGGCATCGTCGGTCATATTGATGCGCGAGTAATCGGATTCATCCGATTTCGACATTTTTTTAGTGCCATCGCGCAAAGACATTACCCGCGCGGCAAGACCCAGAATATGCGGTTCCGGCAATGGGAAAATTTCTGCGTTATATTGCCGGTTAAATGCGCCGGCAATATCGCGCGCCAATTCCAAATGTTGTTTTTGATCTTCGCCCACCGGCACATGGGTCGGTTTATACAATAAAATATCGGCGGCCATTAATACGGGATAGGCATAAAGACCCAATACGGCCTGGTCCTTGTGTTTGCCGGATTTTTCCTTGAATTGCGTCATCCGGTTGAGCCAGCCCAGCGGCGTATGGCAAGAAAACACCCAAGACAATGCCGGGTGGCCGGGCACATGGCTTTGCGGGAATATGGCGGATTTTTCGGCATCGATGCCGCAAGCGATATAAGCGGCGGCGACTTCGAGTGTTGCGCGGCGCAAGGCAGCGGGATCTTGCGGTACGGTGATGGCATGCAAATCGACAATGCAAAAATAACATTGCGCGCCATCCTGCATCCGCACCCAATTGCGGATCGCGCCCAAATAATTGCCCAAATGCAGATTTCCGGTCGGCTGTACGCCCGATAAAATTCGTTTCATACAGCGATTATTAGCGCCCGCGTGGTTTTAACTCAACTGGTTTTTGACATATTACTGCAACATAAAGCCTTTATAACCGGCATGAATTCCAATTACCGACAGGGGTGTAAATCCATGACCGCATTATCCGAAAGAAAACTGAGCCCGCCCGTATTGATCGCCGCCGGGGCGTTCATATCACTGGCTGGCGTACCGTTTATTTGGGGATTGGTTCAAGAAAACGATACCGTCCGGCAAACCGTCTATATCGGTCCTGAAATCGGCGATGCGTCCAATCCGTTTTTGGGGAAAATGGTCACCGATCAAAAAACCACATGCCGCGTCGATAAAACCGATGACGGCAAGGCAATTAAAATAACGCCAATCAACAATGACGTCGACAAACAAAAATGGCTGTCGGAACAACGCGACCGGCCGCCAACATTGGCGATTGTGGTCAATAACAGCGATATTCCCCTGTCCACATTGATTCAAAACGAAACGGTGATTTTTACCGCAGCGATGGATCAAGAAGCGCGGCAAATATTCGCCGCACAAGAAAAAATGCGCGTGATGCGCGCGCCGATCCGGTACGTACAAGCGGGCGCGCCGATGATTCTGGGATTGGGGATTGTCGGAATAGGCGTCGCGCAATTCGCGCGCGGACGCGGACGGTAAAAAATTGCGGTAAAAAAATTATTGATCGCTGGCGGCGTTTTTGCGCGATTTTATCGCGCGCAATTCCGCCATTCCAACGGCGCCGATTGCGATCACAAGCGCGCCGTAAACCGCCATGCCGGACAACACCAACGCCACAAGCGCCGCAAGTTTTTGCAAAAACGATCCCGCAAGCCATGGATCGAATTGCCATTGCAACACGGCGATAAAAACAGCCATCAGGGCGGAGCATAAAAATATCTTGAACATATTTTTTTTCAACCGTTCGTCCGGTTGCCAATGGCCGCGCGATTGCAAGGCCGATGCCAGCATGTATGCATTCAGCCACGATGCGATCGACGTGCCAAGGGCGATGCCGACATGTTGCATCACGCCCATCAACAATAAATTCAACAAGGTGTTGATCGCAACGCACGCGAATGCGATTTTCACAGGCGTTTTGGTATCGCCGCGCGCGAAAAATCCAGGGCTAAGCGCCTTGATCAGCACATAAGCCGGCAAGCCGATGGCGAACGCCGCCAAGGCGTTGGCGGTTTGCCGCGCCACATCGGCGGTGAATTCGCCGCGCGAAAACAACACATCGATTACCGGATGCGGCATTACCAACAATGCCGCCGTCGCAGGCACGCTTAGTAACAGGCTGATTTCCAATCCGCGGTTTTGTTGTTGCGCCGCATCGTCCGCGTTTCCGCCGCTGATATGTTTGGACAATACCGGCAACAATACGGTGCCGATGGCGATGCCGATTACGCCCAATGGAAATTGGTTGATCCGGTCGGCGTAATATAAATAAGAAATCGATCCGGCGGGCAAAAACGATCCGATCATCATACCCACCAATATATTGACCTGAAGCGCGCCGGATCCGATCGCGGCGGGCATCACCGCGCGCAACATTTGCCGCACATCATCGGTCAATTTCGGCGCGCGCCAGCGCAATTTGATTTGTTGCGTGTGCATCGCATACGCCATCCATCCGCATTGCGCGAAACCGGCCGCCAAAACGCCGATGCAAAACGCATAACCGGGCGATCCCAACGGCGCGCCGATCATCAATGCCGCAATGATCACGACGTTCATGATACACGGGCTTGCGGCGAAGGCGTAAAATTTTCCAAGCGAGTTCATTATTCCGCCCTGAAACGCCACAAACGACATCAGCAGAATATAAGGGAATGTGACGCGCGCGAATGCGACTACATCGGCGAATTGCCCGGCATCGCCCAAAAATCCCGGCGCGATGACGCGCATGACAAACGGCATGAATATTTCGCCTGCAACCACCAAGGCCGCAACCGCGCCCAGCAGCAAAGCGAGCGCGTGTTCGGCGAATAAAAACGCGTCGTCGCGGCTTTTTTGCGTTAAGATGGCGGTGAATTTTGGAACGAAGGCGATTGAAAACGCGCCTTCGGCAAAAAGACTGCGGAATAAATTCGGCAAACGAAACGCCACAAATACCGCATCGGCAATTGGCCCAGCGCCCAAATACGCGGCCGTGACCATATCGCGCACCAATCCCAAAAAGCGCGATATAAGGGTAAATCCACTGACGGTAAAAATCGAACGAGCCAAAGCCATGATGCTGTTAAGTTATTCGATAATAATGGTTTTTTAAAGAATAAAGCGCGAATGACGACAAATTCGTACCCAGGCGGCGGCAAATTCACAAACCGCCAATTGACGAAACGGCGGTGAATATGTATATCCTTAAAAGAAAAATAATGCTTTTCACAGAATTAATTACGGGATCCGGCAATGGCCAAGGTTAAACAAGCAATTCCATTTAACATCTATAGGGATGAATTTATCGCCGCGCCCGCGTTGCGCACCGCGATGGGTTTGGGCGAATTTGTGGAGACATCCCCCCAAGGGCTGCGGGTTGCCCCGATTCACATCCGCATACCGCTTGTGCCCATCGTAAAGCAACCATCCGATCAAAATGACGGCGAAGGCGATGAATGGAAATTGCAGTCTGCAGCGGCAAAAAAATCCGCGTTGCTGGATTTGGGTTTACTCGATGACGCGGTGCGATCTTATCATGCAAGATTGCTGGAATTGAACCATGGCGATCTTTTCGCCGAACGGGATGCATTGCAGGCGGAGCTGGCTACCCCAACATCTCCGGCTTTTCAAAATCCGGTGAATGGGTATTTATCGTACATTACATACAATCTGGCGGCGCGGGAAAAATTCCGTCAACCGCCATTTATCGATATTAAATCGCGCGATTCATTCGATCAAAATTTATATGCGACATTTTATGCCTTGATTAATTATTTATCGCTTCAATCCGGAACTGCGATGGATGTTATTTCTTTGGTGGGCGAAGTTGAGAAAAATCTTAAAACACCCACGCTGGAAAATGTGCTCGCAGCAATAACGCAGCAAATCAACGATCTGCGCGCGCTGACGCCGGATTCCAGAAAAGCGCGCAACGAAAAAATCCGCGAATCTATCCGGGATTTGGCAAGTGACTCGGACATGATCCGCCAGGGCAAAGTCATATATGCAAACGGATCCGTTGCCGTCAATTTAGGGAATCTCGATCACGACCCGGACGAAATGGTCAATTTCGTTCTGTTCCAGCCTGAATTTTACAATCCAAAAAAATTCGCGGAGTTACAAAAATTTTTGGGCGAGCCGGTAACATACGGTTCCGCCGCGCGCGCGCCATTTATAATTGCACCGGAAATGATCAAGCACAAATCGGATGCGGCGCAATTGGCGGCGATGGCGTTTTATCGCAAAACCGCGAAAACCATATCGGAAATGAGTTTTCATCAACTGATGGCAACAACGCGGCAATTATTGAATAAAACAAACCGCGCATCGCAAACCGGACAAACCGTTGATATGGGCGAAGATTTCTTAACGCTTTTATTTTTGGCGGATGAAATGCAAAACCGCCTGGACAGCAAATC
Organism: uncultured Alphaproteobacteria bacterium; assembly: GCA_964458615.1. Taxonomy (GTDB): domain Bacteria; phylum Pseudomonadota; class Alphaproteobacteria; order SHNJ01; family SHNJ01; genus SHNJ01. Next base: position 7,606 of record CAYWJR010000029.1, on the reverse strand, counting down.
CAATCCGCTTTTGTTCGATGATATTACACCGTTTTTGGGAATGGATATGGAATCTTTGCGCGGCCAAATTACCGCAAAAAGACCATATCTGAACCTGGATGCAAAAATATTGAACGCAATCGCCGATCCCGATCAACCGATGATGCGGATTTGGGGCAAGAATATCGGCATTAAACCAACCATGTCCGAAAAATTATCCGGCATTATGGATCATGTCAGTTATTGGGTTGGTTTGGCGTTTCCGCGCAAAGGCATTTTTCGGCAAAATGTGGCCACCGCCGCTGCGGCGCTTTGTTTATTTTTCTTGCCTGTTGTCGCGGCTTCTGTTCGCGCGGTGAATAAAACATCCGAATTTATGCGTTCGATCCCGGCACAAACCGTTGGCGTCACATCCGACCCCTACCGGACTTATCAATTCGATCCAGAATATGGCGGTTTCCGGGATACGACCCCGCCATCCGTTTATGGCGAAGAAAAAACCATAAAAGATTTTTCAAATATGCCGCAAACCATGACCGCCAACGATTTGGCGGCCTGGCAAAAATCCATCGATGCGCGAAAGAATGAAATTTTGGACGAATGCCAGAATGTTTATTGGAACAAGCCATTTGCCGGCGCGATAATCGGCGCAATCGCCGTTCCGGTTGCGATGGCGATGTTCCGCCGCCGCACACAAAACAGATAGATTTAAATCTATCCGGCGATTTTTTTGTGCCAATCGGCGATTAAATCCCACGCCGCGCGCGGGCTTAGATTGTCTAAATCCAGATTTTGCAAATCTTGCGATATTTGAATCCATTCGCCCGGCGCGCCGGGGTTTGCAGAATCAGGCGTTGCGGGGGTATTGACCGTTCCACCGCCTATTTTGTCATTTTCAATTTTATCTTTTTCCAAGCCGCGCAAAATTTCACCGGCGCGGCCGATCACCTGGCGCGGCAATCCGGCCAATTTCGCGACATGAATGCCATAAGATCTTTCGGCGGCGCCGGGGGCGATTTCATGTAAAAACACGATGTCGTTTTGCCATTCTTTGACCCGCATCGTATAGGCCGCCAATTGCGGCAACTGGCCGGTCAATTGCGTCAATTCATGGTAATGCGTTGCGAATAATCCGCGGCATTTAATATGGTTGTGCAAATATTCCAATACCGCCCACGCGATCGACAGACCATCGAACGTCGATGTGCCGCGCCCGACTTCGTCCAGAATTACCAGACTGCGTTCGGTCGATTGGTGCAAAATCGCCGCCGATTCCACCATTTCCACCATGAATGTGGATTGGCCGCGCGCCAAATCGTCGGCGGCGCCGACACGCGAAAATATTTTATCGACCGTGCCGATGCGGCATTGTTGCGCGGGAACGAAACTGCCGATTTGCGCCAAAATCGCGATCAATGCGTTTTGCCTTAAATAAGTGGATTTCCCCGCCATATTCGGCCCCGTGATCAGCCATAAATTCCCAGGATTTTCCTGGAGACGGCAATCGTTAGCGATAAAATTTTTCTGGCGCGCGCGCAAAGATTGTTCGACAACCGGATGACGGCCGCCCGCAATATCGAACGATAAATCGGCCGTGATAACAGGCCTTGTATATTGTTCATCCCCCGCCAATTGCGCCAGCGCGGCGTAAACATCCAACGCCGCCAATGACGCGGCGCATAACCGCAATCCATCCGCCGCATTCGCGACCATTCCGGTCAATTGCGCGAATATGGCCATTTCAACGGCAATCGCCTGGGCGGCGGCGCGCGACAATTTTTGTTCCATGTCGTTCAATTCGGGCGTTGTGTAACGCGCCGCGGTCGCCAATGTTTGCCGGTGAATGAAATCCACCGTCATTTTGTTCGCGAATTTCGGCTGGATTTCGATGTAGTAACCCAAAATATTATTGTGGCGGATTTTTAAATTGGCGATGCCCGTTTTATCGGCATAGTTTTGTTGCAAGGCGGCGATCAATCGGTGGCTTTCATCGCGCAATTCCCGCAAATGATCCAGTTCGGTCGAATATCCGGCCGCGATAAAACCGCCGTCGCGGGCGAATACCGGCAATTCGGCGGCCAGCGCGGATTGCAACGTTTTTTGCAACTCGCGGTGATTGCCGATGTCGCGCTGGATTCGTGCGGCCAAAACGGGCGCGCTATTTTGCGCCGACAAATCGCCCGATATTTCCGCCGCCAACCGCAACCCGTCGCGCAAGCAAGCCAGATCGCGCGGGCTGCCGCGATTCAATATCAAACGCGACACCGCCCGTTCGATATCCGGACAACGCGCCAATTTTTCGCGCGCGGTTTTGCGCAAATCCGCATTTGCGGCGAAATATTCAACCGCGTCCAGCCGTGAATTTATTTCCGCGGGATCGGTCAATGGCTGGGCGATCATCGTATCCAGCAAACGGGCGCCGGAATTGGTTTGGGTGCGGTCGATGGCTGATAAAAAACTGCCCGCGCGTTCGCCGTTCAACGTGCGGCGCAATTCCAAATTGCGCGCGCTGGCGGCGTCGATTTGCATGTGCGCCGACGCGCGGTGAAATTGCGGCCGGTCCAATCCGGGCACGGCGCCTTGTTGCGTCAGTTGAATATACCCAACCAGCGCGCCCGCCGCGCAAACAGACGGCGCGGAAAAATCGCCGATGCCGTCCAGCGTCGCAACGCCGTATAATTGCAGCAGGCGGGATTTGGCCGATTCGGCGTTAAAACGCGCGTCCGGTTGCGCCGTTAAAATGGATGCGTATCCGCGCAAAATATCCGCCCATGCGGGATCATTGGCCAAATTTTCCGGCACGACGATTTCACCGGGTTCGATCGCCGCCAAAATATTGGCCAAATCCGGTTTCGCAAAATCGCGCAACGCGAATGCGCCGGTCGATAAATCGATCATCGCCAGCGCGCCACCGTTTTTTCCATCCAATCCGTCCGCGCAAATTCCGACGATGAAATTGTTGCGCCGCGCATCCAATAAATTGTCTTCGGTCAATGTGCCGGGGGTGATCACCCGCACCACCTTGCGTTCGATCAATGTCTTGCCGCCTTTTGCATTCGGCGTGTCGGCGGCGGATTGTTCGCAAACCGCGACGCGGAATCCGGCGCGGATCAACCGGGGCAAGTATGAGTCGGCCTGATGCCACGGCACGCCGCACATCGGTATGTCCTGTCCCATATGCTGGCCGCGCTTGGTCAGCGCAATACCCAAAGTTGCGGCGGCGCGCACCGCATCGTCGAAAAACAATTCATAAAAATCGCCCAGGCGGAATAATACCATGTAATCGGCATATTCGCGTTTGATCGCAAAATATTGCGCCATCAAAGGCGTTACGGCATCGCCGCCGGATTTGGCGTCTTTGGCCGGCGATATGGCGGCGTTTGGAAAAAGTGACAAAGCCTGGTTCATTTTCAGTTCAACTATGCGGCGTTCGGGTTTATAGTTATTGTGGCAACTTTGGGGCGTTTTAACGCGAAAAAATATCCAAACCCGACAATACCCAAACCAACAAGGCCGGTAAAGTGCGCGATTTCGACATCATCAAATTCGGCAGAATTATCAATAAAATCAGCCCCTGGGTGTTCGCCGGGCTGGGCGGATTGTTCCTGCACGGATTATGGCGCGCCGAAAGTTGCCATGACGGATGGGTTCAATGTTCCCAAGTGTTTACCGTTGTTTTCGGGCTGTTGGCGGTGCAGGGTTTGTATTTGATCCGGCCATGGTTGAAAGTGCGCGAAAAAATATTGAACCTGGCGATCGAATTGAAAATTCTGGACCGCCTGCCCCGGTTGAAACAGGACATGAGTTTGGAAGAAGCCGCGCAAAGCGTGATCGCCACATTGTCGCAATTGCAAGAAGACGCGCGCGCCACCACCGTCGCCATGAACGCGTTGCAACAATCGCAAACCGATTTGATGGAAAGTTTGCCGGAACCGGTTATGGTTTTGGACAGCGATTTGCACATTTTGCGCGCCAACGACAGCGCGCGGAAATTATTCCCCGGATCCTTGATCAGCCGCCCGTTATCCAGCATTTTGCGCGATCCGGAATTGTTGGAATCTTGCCAGCGCGCGTTTTCAACCGGCGGCGAGGAAGATTTGGAAATATCCCTGGTCGAACCGGTGGAACGCATGTTCCAGGCGCGCATCAAGCCGATCAAGCACCGCGGGTTTACGTTGAACGATCAAAAATCCGCGTTATTGCTGTCTTTGAACGACATCACCACGATTAAACGCAGCGAACAGATGCGCGCCGATTTCGTCGCCAATGTCAGCCACGAAATGAGAACGCCGTTGGCCAGCGTTTTGGGATTCATCGAAACATTGCAAGGCCCGGCCGCCAACGATCCGGCGGCGCAAAAAATGTTTTTGCAAATCATGGAAACCCAGGGCAAATCCATGTCGCGCCTGGTCGAAGATTTATTGTCGCTGTCGCGCATCGAAATGCGCGAACATCATCAACCGGACGATTCCGTGGATATCGAACCGATTTTGAACAACAGCGCGGTGATACTGCAACGCCATGCGGCGGAAAAAAATGTGACCATCGAAATCAAGGTGGATGAAAATATGCCGCCCGTGCGCGGCGATGGCGATGAATTGTCGCAAGTCGTCACCAATCTTGTCACCAACGCGATCCGGTACGGCAAACCGCACACCCCGATCCGGATCGAAGCCGGCGTCACCGGCGACATCCCGCCGCAATTCCCGTCGCCTGCAGAACAGGTCGCGTTTATCCGCGTTGCCGATTCCGGAATCGGCATACCGGCGCATCATATTCCGCGCCTGACCGAACGTTTTTATCGGGTCGACAAGGCCAGATCGCGCGAAGTCGGCGGCACCGGTTTGGGATTGGCCATCGTTAAGCATACGATCAACCGCCATCGCGGGTGGCTGACCATCGACAGCCAGGAAAATGTCGGCAGCGTTTTCACGGTTTATTTGCCGTTATACGATCAGTAAGCCGGCAATAACCGGAAACCCCGTCCCGCCGCCGGTTGTCATAAATCCGTAATTATATTGTAGTAAAAGCCAGGCATCCAAAACCCCTTATCCAAGGAGCCTTGTTATGAAAAAATTATTCCTGTTGGCGATTGCCGCCATCATGGTTGCAAACCCGGCCATCGCGCGCGAACAAATCCGCGTTGTCGGATCGTCCACCGTTTATCCGTTTTCGTCCACCGTGGCGGAAAATTTGTCGAAAAGTTCGGAATTTAAAAATATCGTCGTTGAAAGCACCGGCACCGGCGCAGGCATCAAATTATTTTGCGCCGGCGTCGGCGAATCGCATCCCGACATCGCCAATGCATCGCGCCGCATGAAAGACAGCGAATTCAAAACCTGCAAAGAAAACGGCGTATCGTCGATTACCGAAGTAAAATTCGGTTTTGACGGCATCGTTCTGGCGCAATCGAAAAAAGCCAAACCGATGAATTTGACATTGCAGCAAATTTTCCTGGCTTTGGCCAAAGAAGTTCCGGTCGAAGGCAAAATGGTGAAAAATCCATACGAAAAATGGAGCGATATCGACCCATCGTTGCCAGCCACAAAAATCGAAGTATTGGGCCCGCCGCCATCTTCGGGCACGCGCGATTCGTTCGTGGAGTTGGCGATGGAAGGCGGATGCAAAACATTCAAGGAATTGAACGCGTTGAAATCGACCGACGAAAAAGCGTTTAAACAAGCATGCCATACATTGCGCGAAGACGGCGCGTTCATCGAAACCGGTGAAAACGACAATTTGATCGTGCAAAAATTGGAAGCCAACACCAAATTGCTGGGCATTTTCGGATACAGCTTCTTGGAACAAAACAGCGATTATTTGCGCGCGGCGTCGTTCGACAAAATCGCGCCAACATTCGAAACGATTCAATCGGGCAAATACGAAATTTCCCGCAGCATGTATTTTTACGTGAAAAACGCGCATTTGGGCACGATCAAAGGCCTGAAAGAATACGTCGCGGAATTTACATCGGAAAAAACTTTTGGCGATAACGGTTATTTGACCGGCAAAGGTTTGATCCCATTGCCTAAGGCGGAACGCAAGGCCGTACGCGACCAAGCGATCGGCGCGAAACCGTTGACCATGTAATCGGCGAATATGGGGGAAGGCCGGATACGGCTTTCCCCTTTTTCTTTCTTTTTATTTTTGTTCTGCCTATTTTGATTTTCCGAACGCAGCGCAAAAACAAACAGAAAAGCAAATAAAAGCAATTTGGCGGCAGGCGCCGCATTTTACCGATTTGGACATTATCATGAACGTTATTTTATTTTTTATCCTGACCATCGCCGCCGCATCCATGATCGGCTGGAAAGCCGGGCGCGGCAAGGCGTTGCGGCTTTCGGCCGGGAAAACCGCGCAATTGGCGTCGGTGCCGGGATATTACGGATTATACGTATCGTTATGGTGCGCATTGCCGGCGATTTTGTTTTTTATCGCCTGGTCGGCCGGATCGCATTACATGATTTTGCATTGGATCAATGCCGCAATCCCCGCGCACATATTGGCGGAAAGCCCTGAAAAAATTTCGTTTCTTTTGTCCGACATTAAAACGCTGGCGCATGGCGACAGTTTGGCCGACTCTGGCGAGCCGTGGATGATCGAAATCGCGCGCCGCGTCGCGCATTGGCAAAATTTGGCGACGGCGGGTTTATTCGCCGGAATCGTCGGCATCGCGGCGGCGTTTGGATGGGCGGGTTACCGCCGCATCAATCCGAAATTGTCGGCGCGCGCCGTATCCGACCGGATCATCGTTTTTCTGTTATGGATGACGGCCACATTGGCGGTTTTCGTGACATTGGGAATCGTGTTGTCGTTGGCGTTCGAAGCCTGGCAATTTTTCCGCCGCGTCCCGGCGGCCGATTTTTTATTCGGCACCCATTGGAGCCCGCAAGTATCGATCCGCGAAGGCCAAGTCGGATCGTCCGGCGGTTACGGCGCGATTCCGGTATTCGCCGGAACGTTTTTGATTACCGCCTTGGCATTGTTGGTTGCGGTGCCGCTTGGATTATTAAGCGCGATTTATTTGTCCGAATACGCCAAACCCAAAGTCCGCGCGACCGTAAAACCGATTTTGGAATTGCTGGCCGGCATTCCGACCGTGGTTTACGGATTTTTCGCCGCCCTGATGATCGGCCCCGCATTGAACGTTCTGGGCGATAAAATCGGCATCGGCATCGAGGTCGAAAGCGCGCTGGCCGCCGGATTGACCATGGGAATCATGTTGATCCCGTTTATTTCGTCCCTAAGCGACGATGTGTTGCACGCCGTTCCATCCAGTTTGCATGACGGATCGTTGGCGTTGGGCGCAACCCCTGCGGAAACCATCAAAAAAGTCGTCATTCCCGCCGCCCTGCCCGGCATTGTCGGCGCTTGTTTGCTGGCGTTATCGCGCGCCATCGGCGAAACCATGATCGTGGTTATGGCCGCCGGAATGGCCGCGAATTTGACATTCAATCCGTTCGAATCGGTTACAACCGTAACGGTGCAAATCGTATCGTTGCTGGTGGGCGATCAGGAATTCGCCAGCACCACGACACTGGCCGCGTTCGCGTTGGGATTGGTTTTATTCGCAATCACGTTGATTTTGAATTTCATCGCCTTGTACATCGTGCGCACATACCGCGAG
>CAYWJR010000028.1:0-18450 GCA_964458615.1 uncultured Alphaproteobacteria bacterium | reverse complement strand
TGGGGTGTTTCAAAACCGGTACTACCGATTTAAAATGTTGTTAATGAAAAAAAAGGGGGGCGCCAACGGCACCCCCCAATTTCTTAAGTCACAAAATTATGCGATGGCTTAGCCTTCGGATAAAACTTTGTACCAGATATGACTATCAGCTTCAGAACCACCAACAGTGCCTTGAAGTGATATGCAGCCTTCAGGCCAGTTTTGCAATACAGTATTTGAAACGAAAGCAGTGTTCGCTGGAGCAGTAATTTGTAAGTCTACACCGTTAGCCGCATTTTCTTCTGCAAGGGCTAAAAGCGTAGCGGGAGCGTTGATGCCCGCCGATGCTGGTGGATCAGCAGTTACCAACATACCGTTTACCTGGTTGTTGATTTGACGGCAAACATCCAAACGCAAATCACCTAGTGCAACAACAATGTTATTTCCATTGCCAACGCCAGATAGAATTACACCGCGAATCAAATAGTAACGGGTCATGTTACCGCCCGCTGGATCCATCGCAGCCGAGCTGATTTGTTGTACGGTCGTGCCACCTTCGGTGGTGTGGTACAAACAATTAACCGCATTGGCAGGATTTGGATTGGTAACTGCTGCGTTAGTACAGTTCGCCGCCTGGTCTGCACCGTCCGCCGATGCGGTAATGCTGCCGCGATCGTTGCCGTTTGCAACCATACGTTCGAAACCGGAACGCAAATTGGCGCCTTGTTGTAACAGTGTCGAAGCCTGAACACGCGCTTGTTCACGGCCGGATTGCGTGGACGATCCACGGCTGGCGATGGCGATCGCCGAAACGATGGCAGCGATCAAAATCACGGCCAACAAGATTGTACCAATCGCAAAACCGGATTGGCGGTTGATGGTTTTGGACATAAAGTTCCTCCCAAGGGTTGAAGTAAAATAGCCCCTATAAATTCGCAAAATGGTCATTACAGGGTAACAAAATTCGTCACTTATGATTTCATAATAACATAACCGTGACTAATATGTCGATAATTATCACATTTTAATCACGAAATAGTGAATAAATAGTTAATTTTCGTGTAAATCAACGGTTTGCGATCACAAAAATGAATAAATATATGGGTTTATTTATTGGGATGGCGCGGTGACATCATTGATTTCGCGGCGAACCGCCGACATCACGATGCGGTATTTGGCGCGCGGGCATCCATCGCCGGCGCACATTTCAACCGTGGTCCAACGGGCATTGGGGATTGCGGTCATAATATCGTAAATCGAAATCAGCCATTCATAATACGCCGCCAAATCGGTGGTTTCGGTAACAATCGATTTGGAGGTATTATCGTAAGTGATTTTCAATTGCGGGTGCATTTGTTTGACCATTGCCGCGACTTTTTCGTATTCGGCCTGTACAACCGCAACTTCTTTGATGGAAATGGTCGGCGGCACTGTCGCCTCGGCCACTTGCAATGTTTGCCGCGACATGACCAACAACCGCGCTTCGTTCACGGATCCCAGAACCAAAACCACCGTCAACCCCCACACGATCATGGTTGCGCCGGATGCGCCTGCCTTGGCAATGGATTCCATCATGCTCATGATCTTGTGACCTTATTCCGTGTTATTTCTTTTTAGTGTCTTTGGGCGGCAATTCGACGATCAAAATATTTTTTTCGACATCGCGGCGCAACGTCAACCCTTTGCCGAATTGTTCGATATAATCGTTTAAAACGAATGTCGGCAATTCCACCTTCCAACTGAGGTTGTTGCCTTTTTCAATTCTGAAATAATTGACGAATCCGCCGGAATTGGATGTCAATGCGATGATTTTTTGCATCGCGTAAACATCCTGTAAAACCGGTTGTGTCGTTATGTTTTTCAATTGCGCGACCGAATTTTTAATCGACATCTGCGATTTTTGGTGCAACGCATCGACTTGCTCATTGACATTCGCCGACCAGCTGGCGATGCCGATCCAAGTCAGGAACGACAACGTGGCCAACGCGAATCCAATCAACAATGTATTTCGCGCAACCTTTTCCGCGCGGCGCATACCGCCCAGGCGGAAACCTTCCCATGGCAGGGCGGCGGCGTCATTCGCGCTGAATGTCGGAACGTCGTGGGATGCGATAAACGCATCGACCGATTGCCGGTCGCCGACATAAGAATATAATTCATCGCCTTTGCGCACCACAACCGCGTATCCGGATTCGGAAATCGCCAAATACGCGCCGTCGCCCTGATGGCCTTTCATGCCGGGCAATGCGGCCGCAAGCGGCGTTACAGCGTTTAAATGCGCAGAAAAATCTTCGGATGCGGCGGCGATATAAAATACTTTTTTGTTTTCGACGCTGCATAACAAATGCACATCGTCGCGATCGAGGGCATAAGCGGCGTTGTTATAAGCCGCCTCGCGCGGGTCTTCGTTGCCGAATGGAACCGCCGCGGCGATAATGGAATCTGGTGTAAAAACGTCTAAATAGCGCATAATTTTTAATACCTTAGTCGCAAGCCCGGCGCAATTGTTTTCTGCCGCGCCAGGAAACGGTGGATAGGTTATAGGGTTTTAAAAGCAGCAGTCCCCGCCCCCGCATCCGCCATCTGTTAATAGCCGCCGGAAATATTTTCAAGCGTATCGGTAAGACCCTTGTTTTGAACCCACAGAACCCACATGGCCGCGCCCGCCGCCAAGAATGTGTATAAAATTACGAATGCAACGCCGCCCACCACGATTTGCCGCAATCCTTTTTTGGATAAATCGCCGCGTTCATGCGCGATATTCATCAGCATATTGGCCAATTGTTCACTGTTTTGATGGGCGCCGATTTCGATCAATTCCGCGCGCGTCATGATCGGGTTGCGGAACGCCCGGTCGATGGTATCGCCGCGCATAACCCGGTCGATCACCTGCAACCATAATTGTTGTACATGCCGCACCGGGGTTGAATCGGCGGCGACCTTGCACGCCTCGTCGAATTGCACGCGTCCTTTAACCATACGGCCTACGATCCCGAACGTTTCGGCCATCGCGGTGTTTTCAATAAAGGTTTTAATAACCGGCATTTTACGAACGAAGGCGGTTGAAATTTCCTCTAATTTACCGCTGCGTAAAAACAGCGACACGGCGATAAAAACACCTGCAAAACAAAGCAAAACTGCGATCAACAGCAAAAATCCGTTGATGAAATAGGCGGTTTCCAAGGCGCTGCGGAATTCGGCCATCATTTTGGGATCTTTGGTATCGACGCCGTTGGTTTCAAGCCAAGGCAAATATCCGAATTGCACGCCGATAACGGTGGAAATGGACGTAGAAATATCGAACCACAACCATCCTACCGCGGCGGTCATCATTTTCCAGGTTTTGCCTTTTTCTTCCATATGTTGCAAGGCGGATTCGATTACTTCTTTTAATGCGCCGACGCGCTCGCCCGCCGATAAAATCGCCAAAACGCTGCGGTCGAACATTTTCAATTCGCGGATCGCGGTGATGAATCCCCCGCCGCGCCGCAATACTTCGACCCCTGGTTCCAATTCGATGCGTTTTTTACGGTCGCCTTCGCCTTCGATCACGATCCATAATGCGCGACCCGGGGACATGCCCGCCTGCACGTGAAAAGACAAGGACCGCAAAAAACTGCGTTTGAATTTGGGGCTGATATATTCGCGTTCATACCATGCGGGTTTGCGTTGGCGGATCGACAAAGGCAGGCCGCCCAAATTGGCGATTTCCTCGCGCACGGATTTCGCATCGGGCAAAAAGAAATCGCGCGTGACTTCTTTCATTCCCATCGATGTCGGTTGTAAAAATTTTGCGGTGTAAAACGAAGCCATTGTCCGCCACCCCTTTAACCGCGATCGGTGATGCCGCCGCCGGGTTCACGATCCTGGATCGAAAATGACGGAACGTCCGACGAACTCGATTCCAAACTTTCGGTGCCGGCCAGGGCGATTTCAGGATCGATAACGCCGCGCCGCAACAATGCCGCCGCGGATTCCGCCCGGCTTTGAAATATAACGCCCTGCAGACGCTTAATATCTGCGGTATTTCCTTCGATCATGTAATCGGCGATGCGGTGGCGCAATTCCGGATCGAATGGGATAAACAATGTTTCCGGCAACAACGCACGGCCACGGTATCCGGTATATCCGCATGTGTGACAACCCGACGGATTGGCAAGGAAAATTGTTTCATCCGGTTCCAGGTTGAATATGAATAAATTCTTTTTTAAATGCTGTTCTGCTTCGCGCACGGTTGCTGGGGTTTTACAACTTTGGCAAACGCGTTTAATAAGACGCTGATTGATCGCCGCCCACAAATAATGGCCTAAAACATATGTACCGCTGCTGCGGTAATCGGGCGGAAACATACCCGCCAGACGTTCGATTGTTTGCAACGCGTCGGCGGCGTGGATGGTGGTCAACACAAAGTGCCCCGATTCCGCAGACCGCAATGCGGTTTCGGCGGTGATGCTGTCGCGCAATTCGCCGACGACCAGAATGTCGGGATCGTGACGCAATTGAGCGCGAAGCAGCGCGGAAAATGTCGTGCCGATTTCCGGCAATACCTGCGCCTGACGAACCAGCGGGATTCGGTATTCCACCGGATCTTCGACGGTCATTACGTTCAAACGGTGGCGATCCAATTCACGGATAATCGCGTACAATGTGGTTGTTTTACCGGAACCCGTGGGGCCGGACAAAATAACCACGCCACCGGTTTTATTTTTAATACTGGCCAGAGCGCGCATACGTTTCAACAACACCGGCGAATCTTTGAACAAATCGTCCAGCGATAACAAAGATTCCGGATCAAGCAAACGCATGGTAATCGTTTCGCCGCCATCGATAGGCATCGCCGCGCAACGCACGTCGATTTGGCGGCCTTGATACTGAAACGGAAAACGTCCGTCTTGCGGCCGGCGGGAATCGGAAAAATCCATGCCTGCGTCGTTTTTCAAACGGGTGCAAAGGCGTTTAGACGCATCTGGCGACATCAAATAGCGATATTTCAAATCGCCGTCGATGCGGTATGAAATCCAGCAACCGATATTATCCTCGAGGTTGTCGACGTGAATATCCGACGCGCGCGATTGCGCCGCATCGATCATCAAGTCGGTGATAATTTGCTGCAACAACACGCCTTCGTCGGGTTGCGAATTCAAACGGTCGATTTTGCGTCCCAAAGCTTCTTCGTCGACGTGGGTTTCGGTGCGCAATACCGCCAAAGTTTCTTTTTTGTCGCGCGGATCGATGACCACATCGTCAATATCGAGCCGTGCGGTGCGCGCGGCGATAATCAATTCGTCTTTTTCCGCTTCGGTCAAAGACCGCGTCGCGGCGACGTATAATTTTTTACCGACGCGGCGCAATGGGCGGACACCCAACCGGCGGCACAAATTATATGGCAATGCCAGACGCAAGAATGTCGAACTGTTTTGCGCGGCGGCCGAAGGATCGCTGCCGTCTTCGGCGGCTTTGGCGCGCTGCAAATCCACCAATGCTTCGGCGACCTGTGATCTTGTAGCGAATCCGTTGCTGACGATAATGTCTTCGATCGATCCGCGCGCGCCCAGCGATTGCAAACGGCGGTGTTGGCGCAAAACGATATCCAATTGCGCCTGGGTGATAACGCCCTTTTCGATCAGGATGTCGCCCGTGGTCGCTGTTTTAACTCTGGTTTCTGTTTCTGGTGCGTCCAACATCGGTCAATCTGGATTTCTTTTTTTAATCGCTGGCAATTATCGTGGAAATATTATTTTTTGACTCCCGGAGCCGCGGCGGCGGGTGCCGCAGAAGAAGAAGCCGTTTTATTTTCAGCGGCTGGCGCCTTGCTGCTGGATTCGTCATTATTTTCTTTGGCTTTTTTCTTTGGCGCAGTCGGAGTACGCGATGCGACAACACCATTTCCAACCTCGGCCACATATACTTCGTCGCCGTCTTTTTCAGTGAATAATCGCACCTTGTTACCGGCAACTTTAACGCGAACGCGCGTTCCTTCGTATGTAAAATAATCGCCGCTGCGCAGATAATATACAACATCGCCAGCCTTCAAAACGGCTTGCGATCCGGATGTCGCAACCAAATTCAAATCGCTGAATGTATTTTTCAATTCATCTTCGTCCGGTTCTAACAATTTAGGCGGCATGGCCGGTACGGGTGGCGCTTCTACTTTTTTCTCGGCGGCTGGCGGCGGCGCGGCGCTGGGGCGAGCGAATGGATTTCCGGCTTGTGCCATGCAATTGGTCGAATATCCGACAAGCACGGTCAAAAGAACTAAAAATGCGGTTTTTTTCAATGCTTGGCTGCGGTTTTGCATGGCGGTACCTCGATAAACTATAGCAACAGGAAGTAAAGATTTTATAAGTAAATATAGATTCATAATTCTATACCTAGCGCCCCACCGACACCCGCACAAGAATAAGATAACTTATTGAAATTATTTGGTTTTAATCTGTGCCCGGAATGCCTTATTGGTTCTATACCGATATTATCACGCTTGGGTTGTCGAATTGTGGCAAAAAACAACGTATTAGCGCTTTGAACCGCTGCCATAATACCCAAAACTGTCGGCCATGGGATCTGGCGCGGCAGGCGGCGCATAAGGCGCCGCATCCTGGGTTCCAATGCGCGATTTGGCAGAAGTCGAATAAGTATCGCCCGACGTAACGGCATCATAATTTTCGGCATTGGCGGGCGCCGGTTGTCCGGCCGCACCCATACTCCATCCGCTAACGTCGTTGCTTGGCGCCAACATTATCGGCTGTTGCGGGGAGTCAGGATAATTTTGATACCATCCAGTTTTCGGTGCCGAAGCAGCCGGAGCGACAGGAGGCTGGAGCGGCGCCATATTCCGCAAATCGTCATTCATGGAATGCGGCGGCAAAGATTGCGGAGCCAAAACAGGTTGCGGAGAAACAGATCCGTTCGGCATATAGATTACTTGCGAGCTAAGATTCGGATCAGCGGTCGCGCCGGATAAAATGTTATTCGAACCTTGCGGCAAAACCAAAGGCGCGCCTACCAAATCAGGCACAGCAACGGTAGCGGCAGGCGCCGATGCGCTAGAAATCTTCTTTTCTTCGGCGCGGGTAAAGCGAACGACGCGCGGTTTCAAAACGATCACAAGTTCGGATCTGATTACAGTGTCTTCTTTGGAATTCAAAAACGGCATCCAATCGCCGAACATGAACGGACCGGCCGATTGTTTGCCGTCGCGCGCCTGGTTGATACCGGCGATCAAAATGGCGTCGCCCGGGCGAACCCGAACGGTTGTATTCAGCACGCGCGTGGTTGTTTCAGGAAGCTGGATTTGCGTGTCTTGAACGCTGACCGGCGTTAATTGAACCAATTCGTCCAAACTGATGCTGATGGTTGTAAAAACGCTATCATCGCTGTAATCGCCGGCGATTTCGGTTTTTAAACCCAATGACAAATCTTCGGTTTCAATCGACTGCGAATTGCCGCTGACGCCTTCGGTTGTCGTTACGCTGGTACGCGATACGTATCTTTTTTTCCGGCCGACTTCGAATTTTGCCTTGCCGCCGGACATAACGGTGATGGTTGGGCGGGAAATTGTCTGCACATCGCCTTGGCGCGACAAAAATTCAAACAAAGTATTGATATTCAAACTGCCAGATGTAAACAAGGCCCCGAAAGCCAAACCGCCCAATGTTCTTTGTCCGGTTGCATCGACGATATTGAATGCGGGACTGCCCTTGCCAAGCGATTGATCGAAACTTATGTTGCTGTTATCAACCAGATTGCCAAGTTCGCCTGTATCCAAACCTTTGGTAATTGGACGCCAATTGATACCGGTGGCCTTGACGTTTTCCAAGGTCACTTCGAGGAAATATGTTTCGTAAACAATCATCGCCTTTTGATTCCGCAAACGTTCCAGATACGACGAAATGCTGTCGAAAACCTTGCGCGTTGCGCGGAAAGTGACCATGCGGCTGGATTTATCCAATTTTATTTCAGTCGCGCCAAGACCAGTGATAACGTCGGTCATTTCTTGAAACGCTTCGGATACTGGCGGCAGCGGTACGATAAAGCTGCGATCTTTGGATAGACGCAGCAAACCTTTTTTGTAAGTGTAAAAAACGCCGGCCGTTTCGCTCAAGCGCTCGGCGACGTCCTGCAATTTACCGCTATAATTGGTGATATTGACCTTTACGTCGTTGGCGCTTTCATCGGTGGAAACGGCAACGGATTTATCCAACAACAGCAAACGAAATGCCTCGGTGGCGCTGGCATCGATCGCACTGAAATTATCGACATAAACATCCGGCAAAGCGTCCGATTTTTCCAGCGGCGAGGCCACCAGCATATCATCGCTTAGATTCAGGTCTAAAATCGCATCGCCGGCATTATCGCGCACCAGAACTTTGTCCGGCAAAACCGGGGTGGTTAGCGTTTTTGGAATATTGGGCTGCATTTCTTCGCGAGGCATGGTGCATGCAACAAGAAACAAGCAGCCGAACAACACACTATGTTTTAATTTTTTTTTGCTAACCGTCTTTTTCTGGCGACCGATCATATTTATTTTTCCACGCTAGCCGGGGAAGGATTCACATTGACGTTGCCCCCGAACCAGTTAGAGATACCACCAAGGAACCCCGGCATGCTAGGGGCAGAGCTGCGTGGAGCAGGTCTTGCGCCCATCGGCTGTGGCGGACGCATCACAACCATTTGATTTTGCATCGATGGCGCAACATTGCGCATTCTGTCTTGGAATTCGGCGCTGCGCTGGGTCAATGGGCGGTCCATGCGATGCACGCAAACCACGCGATTGCCGTTACGCATAGTAAAATCGCCGACTGCTTCGGCGATCAAAATGCTTCCGGTTGGACCGCCGGTGCGGGTGTTGACCATGGTATCGACCCCGTCGACAACCTGATAAATTACCGGACGGCGAACATAATCCGCCTTTTTACCGAAATCGAAATATGTCCAGATCCCATCGTTAAACACGCGTTCCGGCGCGATTTCGGCATCATCCATCGTTGGCGCCAAAATACGCATATCGAATTTCAAATTTTCCGGTTTAAAGGCGATTTCCCGCACATAATCCGGAGCAACGGGAGAGTTCGCCTTGCCCGCCGAAGCAGAGCCGGTCGCCGCAGAATCCATGCTTGCAGCGATAACATCGTTCACTGTTGCACCGCCGGAAACATTAGCCGGACGATTCGCATCGACATAAACGGTGATGTCCGTGACCTGGTCGGAATTCCAACCTTCGGAACGGATATAAAAGGAATAGATATTCCCCGATCCGCCGACCGCGGTGATATTGGTGTCCGCGCCCGCATGGGTTGGACGAATAGCCAACATGTGCGGCTTGATACGTTTGGCGTCAAAAACAACCGGATCGCCAACGATGATGTTGGTGATTTGTTCCCAAACAGGCAATTGAATGGTGGTTACCATGTATTCGCGGGTTCTGACGGCCATGACATAATCAGGGCGCCACACATAACGCATCACACCAGGAGTCATTTGCCCGGCCGAAGAATACGGAGAATCCCACGCCTTTTGCAAGGCGCCCAGCGAATAGCTGGCGGAACGTTCCATAACGGGATATTTTCCATCCGACTGATCCAGAATATCTTTTTCAACCTGGCTTTGCATCATATCCGGCGGTGGCGGCGGCGCCGGAACCGCGGCGGTTGGCGCCGCATTTGCCGGACGCGGCAACGATGGCGCTGCGCCCATTTGCTGCGGCGAAGACAGAGCCCCCGTCGGAGAAGATGGCGATGGCGGCGGCGATGGCGGCATATATTGCGCCATTGCGCTGCTGACCCAAGCCAGGTTTGCGATTAAAATTAAGCTACAAGAGAATGTTTTTATGGGTTTCATTGTCTTTTCTGTCTCGTGTTATAGGATGTAACGGTAAAACCTAGTGGGTTGATGTATTGTTCACTGAATTTGATTTCGCGCTCTACGTAATCCACGGCCAATGTCGCCTGCCATGATAATTTTTGCACTTCCCTGCCTGTATAATCTATATCTGTCGTTTCGTATTCCACAATATAGCCAGTTCCCTGCCGATTCACCACAATAATATCCACATATCGGTTAATACGGCGGGTGCGGAATTCATTAAAGTTTTTCGAAGCGGTTTGTTGAAAAATAGAAAATTGATCGGCGGCCGTGCGGTTATAAATATAATTGGTGTAACGCTCGCTCATTTCCCGCTCATCGGGCAAGATTTCTTCGCGGATCTTAACATATTCGCCGACCATTTTTTCGGTCATTAAATCGAAACCCTTGGTGCCGCGTTCGAACGGTTCAATCCGGACAACCTGTTCGCTTTTTGGGGAAAAAGTGACCAACATCGGCTCCACCCGCTTTAAAGGCGAAAGAGTGAATATAGCCGAAGCCAAGGCGATATTGACCAATAAACTGAGATAAAGCGCGATCCCATAAGCGCGCGCCGTCCAAAGATAACGGCGGCTTTCTAATGCGGGAACGTGAACCTGCGCCGGGTAACGGCCAACCTTGTCTTGCTGTTTGTTGGCATCGTCGCCGGACGAAACACTACCGGAACTACCGGCCAACGAATTGGCTGCGTCATTTTTGGCGGCAGGCTTGCGAAAATTGAAAGCCAAAGAAAACCCCTTTGGTTGTAAGAATCGAATACCGGAATCAGCAACTAGCCGTTGATTTGCCAGTCGCCGTAATTTTGTTGAATTTCAATGCACGCGCAGGGGCTTTTTTTCAATTCGTCAACATCGCCGCCGATTCCGACAGGTTCTGGAACGCTGGTCGAACCGCAACCGGCCAATGCCAACAAAAACAATGGGATCAGGAAAAAACGATTATTCATCAGAACACCCTAAAAAAAGACAACACAATAACAAAACACAGCCGCATCGGTAGATGCGAAAAGACCATATCATTTATACAGGTTTTAGGAGATAAAAAAACAAAAAAAGAAGGGTTTTCAACAGACCGTTGCCATAAATCGGCTATTCGTCCAATTGACGCGGCGTCACGTAAATCCTGTCATCCGGCCGGGAAATATTGCCGCACTGCACCTCGACCGGTTTTAAAGTAACGCATTGGCGCTGTTGCACTTCGATACGATCGGTCCGGATCGGCGCCTGATAACTGGTGCCGCTGGCTTCGTCAATCAAGGTTTGGGTTCCCGTGTCTTCGATATTGACATTAACGGCGCGCGGTTTGCGGTAAATAAAGCAGCGATTACTGTGGAAATCAAAATCCGGCAGCGCGGATGCCTGACGGTCGTCAACGATATCCATCGCGAATGCGCGGAAACTGTTAATTGTTTCTATGTCGCGCAAAATCTCCGCCTTCACCTGTTCCATATTGTGAACATAAACATCCCACTGGCGGCGGATTTCCGCTGGCGCTTCGGCGGGCGGCTGCAATTCCGCCTTGCGGCGTTCGTAATCGGCGATACGCACTTGTTTTTCGCGCACGTCGGCTTCGAGTTTTTGGGTTTGCGTCAATTGATATTGCATGCTTTGGTAACGGCCATCGGGCGTTGTGATGTCGATATTCGGCAACGGCGTATCGCCGATGCCGCCTTCGGCGCGGTCGTCGGCGTCATTCAACGCCTTCATGGTTTCGCGGTGTTGAGCCACAATATCCTGCATTTGCAAAATGGTTTTATGCCGGAATCCTTCGCTGCCGATATATTGATTGGCCTGCCCGTCTTGTTGATATTCGTACCCGAACCGGTTGGCCGCCCAATAACGTTCGATTTTATAGGCCTGCAGCCATTTTCCAAACAATCCGACAGGCGGGCCGACATTGGTGGCGCGGTGATAATTTTTGCTGGATACCGCGCGCGGACCGCTGCTGAACGCCCATTGCCTGCCGGTGATTGTGAACAAACACGCATCGCCGGGTTCTATATCGCGCACCGCGTCCGCCCAACTTTCGCTGTCGGCACGGTTCACAACAACAGGCGCCAATGTTTGCCGCACATCGTCGCGCAAACAATACGTCATATCGTTGGTCGTTTCGTTAATGCGAATCTGACGCGGGGTGCAAGTATTGACAGTCTGATGGAATTGCGGCGTTAAAATTCTGGCCGCAGGCGGCAGATCGCTTTCAATTTGATTGATTTGCGTGCGCCCGCGCATCAAGGTCGCAGCAACCTGGCAACCGGCCGATGTTTCGCGCGAATGGCGCGTGTTATCGTAATAAGTCGTATTGTCCAAACGCATCAATTTGCCGCGATATTCCGGCACGACAATATCGGCGCGCAAAGTTTCCGTGTTGTACCGGTATCGCGCCGGACGGCCGGCGATCGCTTCGAATGCCAAATCCAAATTGGTTTTTTGCGCAGGATAATCCGGATGCGTGTACGGTGTCGTGGTATGCCGGAATGGCCCCATCGTGGTGGCAGGCGTGCCGCCGCCCCATGGAAATCCGCCGCCAGGGCTTGTCACAAGCCGCAAATACGGCACGATTTGGCGGCGAACGTCGTCCAATTGCTGCATCGAAAAATTATGGCAAGAAATATTGTCATCCATATGCTGAATCGACAATTGATTCATGTAAATTAAAACACGGTGGTTATGCAATCTTTCGATCAATTTGGCGCGGGTTTCAACGGAATTGACGAACGGCTCGCTGCGTTGCCGTTGGCCATTTTGATTGAAATTCAAAATTTGCAATTCCCGCTGTTCCGGCGTAACGCCGATACCGCCCAAATTTATTCCCTGGGTTTGCGTGCTGGCGCCCAATTGCGCCGAAGAAATTGTGTCCCTCATATTTAACAAGGCCCGCACTTCGGGTCTTGAATTATCGGACGATGCGTTTTGTGGATCGGCTGCATTATATAATGTCGGACGCGTAATCGGAACATCGCCGGTGGCATAACGTTTCAATGCCTTCGTGGTCAAAAACGTCGCGATCAATCCATTTTGCCGCGATTGTTGCGCCAAAATCGCGCGCATCGTCGCGCCACGCACCGCGACCAAACGCATCACGTCGGGATCGTCGCTGAGTACATCACTGACTTGTTGAGTCAATTTTTCCTGTAATCGGTCGTTCAGCGCCTGATTCGATTCGGTGCTTTGATAAATCATGCGGTTATTCATCGCCGCGCCATTGGCCAGCATCAATTGTTTATTGTAAATTTCAATGCGTTTGACGCGCATCGCCAATTGATCTTCGACCGTTGGATTGGATTGATTGATGAATTGCGACGCCAGAATTTGATCGACCATCACACCCATTTCCGCATTCGCATTGACGGCGGGATCCGGATTGCTGGCAGGATCCATTTTTGGAAAGGTTATGCCCCTTAACATATCGTCGGAATCGAAATGGCCGTCTTCGCCTTTTTGACCCCATAAATCTTTGGTTGTCTGATTTAGATTGTTATAAGTTTCCTGCGCCACATTGACGGTTTTTTTAAGTTCCAAAGCGGCTTCTTTTAAGGCCAATTGCTGCTGATCCAGATTCAAACGCGGATAACTGGGTGGCGGGCAAATCGGGCAAGTCAGGGAAAAATCCGGGCCGCAATACAAACCAGCCGGCGTGAACAAACACCGCGGGCCAGACGCAATCGCATCGCCGCAGAACCCGAATGTTCCGGCGAAAATAATCGCAACCAGTGATCGTTTCAGTCTGTTCATGCTTTATGGCGTTGGCGGCGGTGCTGAACCTGTGGTTGACATTTGAATGTCGGCATTTTCAATGCCTTCAGTCGACATTATTTCCAACATGTATCCCAACGACGCGTTCATTTGCGCGTAACTGTTATGCATATCCAGCAAAATTTCGTTTTGGCAAGACAGTTTGCCAATCAAATCATCGGCCGTGTTACAAGCATCGGACATGCTTTTGATTCTGGCGCCGACATTCCCAGCTGTATTCACGCTGTACCGCCCATATGCCTGGCCGGAAATCAATGCGGATTCTTTCGCTTGTTTTCTGCTTTTGCGAACACCCAATTGAATCGATACCGGTATCGGAATCGGTTTTCCAGGTTCGATTCGCGGCGGATTGTCGCGGTATTCCGGCGGACATTCCGCATGTTGGTTGCTGTTGATCGCATCCAGCATGTCCTTGCGCATATCCCACAACGCGCAATAGGCATTGTTGCCGTTGCGTTGCAACGCTTCGTTGAAATCGGCGCTGGCGGTATTGATGAAATACATGGTTTCGCTGTATTTGATCGCATTTTCCAAACTGCCGAAAACGCGGCCCCACAAATTGCTTTGGTAATTGTCGCCATACCCGAACCAATCGCATAAACTGTCCGGCATATCCGGGAAACGGATATTCGGCATCGGGAACGTGAACCGCAATCGCGGCAATTGGAATTTGCCGCACGCCAATTCCATCAATCCCTGAAATAATATTGAATTGGGATCGATCCCGGTGGCTTCGCCGATGGCGTCTAAGACTTCTTGTTGAATGTTGGTCAATTCCTGCAATTTTTGCAATTGTTGATTGACCGTTTGCAATGTATCGCGAATGACCGACAACTGGCTAAGATCGATTGTCATAACGTTGGCATCGGCCACGCGATGCGGCGTTGCCAACAACATAACCAAAAGCCCAAGGCACAAAACCGCTTTTTTTATGCCGCGCGGAAAACCGGTTTTAAAACAGTGAGCCGAGTTACGAATCATGTAGGAATCTCCAAATATTGTCTTAACCAATCGGCGCCATATTTGCGCATGCACATTTCCGCCTCCTGCTTGGATGGTTCGTCCGAGCGGAAGATTTTCAACAAAGGCCCTAGGGGGCTTAAATCTACGTCAAGTATAACAGATTCGCCGGTCGCCCGCTTGACCAAAATGGCGCGGCGCAGCCGTCTTGAAACCGACAGCCGGCCTTTGATAAAGTCCATTTCCCGGTCGGTCAGGCTCCAATCCGCGTATTCCGATTCTTTGGCCTGGGGATTGGGCAGGAAAAAGGTGGTTTGCGCCTGGCCGCGAATCGCCTCGCCCAATCCGGCGGCGGCAATCGCCTCGGGTCTTTGGAACGCGGATATAATAGCGGCGCCCTTTTTCCGGTATTCTTGCAGCATTTGCAGGAAAAATTGCCGGAATAACGGGTGCCTGACCACGGGTTCGGTTTCATCGATAAATATCAACGCAGGCGATCTGGTTTCGGTGATCGCCGCCTGAATCCGGTGCATCAGATATAAAATTACCGCCCTTGCCAAATCGTCATGTTCGTAAATTTTGGTGAAATCCAGCGTTACCAGCCGGGTCGTGGTCAAATCCAACGAATCGGTGACCCCGTTGAAAATTTTGCCATAAACGGCGGGATCGACCCATTTATGCAATTTTTTGCGCAATGGCCGCGCCTTGCTGAAAACCGCTTCGTAAATATTCGACAGGCTGCGTTGTTCGCGGGTAATGCCGACATCGAACGCCGCTTCGACGGCGAATCCGATTTCTTCGATCGATTCGGCGTCGTCGGAATCGGAGATAGCCTGTAAAAACCCGCGCAAGAAAGAACGGTTTTCGGCATTGTCGATACAATAGAACGGGTTCAATTCGGTTTTGCGGCCAGGCAAATCCGATCCTTCGAACGTTACGTAACTGCCGCCGACGGCGTTAGTGAAAATATACGCGCCGCCATGACGGTCGATCATATAGCAACGCAATTTTGGATGGCGCATGGCCATGGCCGTTAAAAATGTAACCAATGTGGTTTTACCGCCGCCCGTAGGGCCGATTGTAACGGCATGCGCGACCGCGGCGACTTCGTCGGTGACATGGAATTGGAAATTATACGCCGTGCCCATCGCGGTGCGGAACATCGCGATCGGCCCCGGCCCCCAATCCGAACGCATCAAACCTTCGGGCGGGCGATCCAGCGTGACATGACACGCGACGTTGTTGGAAAATAATTTGTATACGCGCGGCCACAAATTATACCCTGGGAATTGCGCGAACCACGACGATTGCGCCGCCGCACCTTCGCGGACTGCGGTTATGCCGTATCCGGCCGCGATGCGTTTTATTTCGCCTTCTATAAACAGCAACTCTTCTTTGCTGCGCGCATACATAAAAACGGTCATCGTGTACGCGGTCAAAACGGCGGCGTTGGCATCGCTGCCTTCGACGCGGTTCATCGCTTCGTGGAATTGGGCATGCACCCCGACGCTGTATCTTGTCGCCAAACTCATCCGTTGGTGTTGCACTAGGCGCAATTGCGCTTCGGTCCGCGCCATGGGATCGAACGTATGCATGACGATCACTTCGCCAGGAACGGCGGATAATTCGGTTACGAATCCTTCGTTGGTGAAATCGCCGATCGACCGCAATCCCATCGACGCGCAATATAAAATTTGCTCGCCGCTTTGGAATGTGATGCTTCCGTCTTCTTTGCCGAATTCGACCGCATCGGCGCAAATCGCATCGCGCACGCCATCGCCCATGCCATTCGGTTCCGGCCGCGTGATCGGACTTGCGATGCGCGACCAAATCCACAATGGGCGGCGTTGCGGCGCGGGATCGTCCTGGGTCAACACATGCGGCCGGTAAGGATTTAAAATCGACAAGGTAATGTCGGCCGCATCGTTTAATTTGCTGATATTGTTTTTGACCTTACCAGCAACGGACAAAACAATGATTTGGCGGTTACGGAATGTGTTTTGAAAACTATATTCCCATCGCCGCGCCATTTCGCGCAAAACGATATTTTCATGCTGAACGCCCACGCCAGGATCGATCCGCTCCCGCACAACGAATGTGCGCACCATAACGCCGGTATCGGCCAAGGCATCGACCCAGTTTTTCCGCGAATAATAAAACGCCTCGCGTTCGCCCGGCGTTAAAAACGTAATGTCGCGCCCCGCGACTTCCAGACATTGCACGACCGTGCCGTCGCGGCACAACAATGTTTTTTTATCCTGCAATATTTGATCGAACGGCAAAAAATCCGACAATTTTGTTTCGCGCGGATTCGGCAACATCATGTGCGCGATACCCGGCGTCAAAAGCCCGGCGAACAAAGCCCCGCCCGCAACCATCCCCGCGGCGCCCGCCAAGATGGCCGGAACGCTGACGCTGGACCGCAATGCTTCGAACAGATTGGTTGAAAATTCAGGGGACAAATTTATTCCTTTTGGTTGCGACCAGATTTTTTGTTTTGACGTTCGCCTTGCTCCAACACATCAAGATCCGGTATGCGTGCGGTTCACGCGCGCCGACAACCGCCAGAATCAAATGGTTGCCCACCAAAACCGTCAACGCCCACAATGGATTTAAATTGAACGCGAACCCGAACATCATGAACGATCCGGCGATTAAAAAATTCATCATCGCCAATTCCACGGGCGCCCAAAACATCAAGGCAGGATTAGCAATAGACCGGAGCACGCGTTGTGGCATAACGCAAAAAACCTTTTTTTAAAAACTTTTAAAAACGAATCAGAACGCCGCCCACAGGCGTTCAAGGGGCGGAATTTATTGTCGCTTAAATGATATTAACGAATCAAGAACCAAACGTGGGGAAGAAAATTAATTTACCGATCGGTGGCAGTAAAAATAGGCCGGGGAAAAACCGCCCAATAAAAAACCGCCGGCGCAAAGGCCGGCGGTTTAATCAGTGAATAATTTATATTAATTAGATACCTGCGCAGCCGGAATTCGCCGATTGACCGCCGGTAGTTGCAAAGCCCACGATTTGATCGAAAATTGCGATCAAGAACATACCGCCGACAAGGGCGAAGAAAGTGGTCCATTTAAAGCGGCCGAAAAACGCCAAAACACCCAATGTCAGGGCGGCGATACCGCCGATGATGTAAACGATTTTTTTGCTCTCGGTCCAGGTTGTACAAACACGGTTGCTTAATTTAGCAAACGGATCACCGCCACTGGCCAAAACATCTACCGGAATGAACAGCGCGGCAGCGGCAAACAAAACAACAAACATAACACTCCAGTAATTGATTTTCATCGGACAACTCCTTAATTGAATTTCTAAATTTCTATATATAACCCTTAGCAGATTGCCAACCCATTGTTTTATAATGCTTACTCAATCTGTAGAATCATTGTATCCCAAAACGCCCAGTTTGTCATCAAAAAAAATTGATTTTCGTAGATTTTGGCTCATCTTACGAGCAATATAATAACAAATTATGGTTAGTAAAAGGTTAATTTATACAGGCGTTATATCCCAAACAGCGAATTTTTCGCTTGTGCTATCGCCGAAATAGCGCTATATTCCCCGTACGGTTTGAATATCGGATATTATATACGTTATATACTGTTTTTAAAAAGCGTTTTGTAGAATTTTACTATCGACCGCCAGAAAAACATCGGGGTTAAGTGGTTCAATAGAACCAAATAAGATACGGCACACAAAATCTAAATATGCCGTTTGTAGTATCGATCAAAAAACCAAAACATGAATATATATTAGGTTATGGTAGTTGTAATGGAAAAGGAGAAGAATATGGGAGTTGTAGCCAAGTTAGCCAAAAAATCCGACAATGACGCGGAAGGCAACGAAACACCGTCCACGGCATCGAATTTGGTGCCG
>CAYWJR010000027.1:0-18640 GCA_964458615.1 uncultured Alphaproteobacteria bacterium | reverse complement strand
CCAAATTGATCAGGCTTTGGGTCAAAGCCAATTGCATGAATTGCTGATCGCGAAGCATACTTGACATGTGTTTCTTAATAGGATATTTTCCCGAAAATGTTACAGGACGCTATTAAAGCAATAGCAACAAAAAGTAAAAATAGAAATGAACCAACCCAATTTTGATAACCCCACCCCAGCAGGCAGTCTTGATGGCAAAGCCAAAGGTAAATTTTTAGGCATTACCAACACGCAGTACGAAATCGGCGCGAACATTGCCGCATTTGCCGGAAACATCGCGATATTTTCAAATGGGTGGACCGGAAACTCGGGCACACGAAATTGGTTTGAAATGACAGCCGGCGGGTTGTTTTTTTGCACCAATTTAATCATGATATTCTGGCGCGGCGAAAACAAAAATCCCATCAAGGGCAGCGGAACTCTTGGTATGATCGGCGGGATTTTTATGGCGGTGGGCGCATTGGGCAAACAACACCCCGTTCCGCAAATTATTTACAGCGTAATTGTATCGGCGCGTTGCGGATTGTTATTGATGGACAATCAAGAAAAGCCGGGCGGTTATCGCGCAGTCAATTTTTTAAGACGCCACAAACGTGAATTATTCGGCGCAACCGGTCTTCCTACCCGCATTCCCCTTTTGATCAGTGGGATTGTCAACTACGAACCGCGCGCCATTATCGCGGCAATCGCCTATATCGGACATGATACCGCAATGATATGCGGCGGACGCGCGCACAAACGGGATGGCAGATAAACTTAATTATTCGTCCGTTCCCAATTTTCCAACGAAATCGCGGAAATCGGTGGCTTCGCGAAAATTACGGTAAACGCTGGCGTACCGGACATAGGCGACTTGATCCAAATTCGCCAATGCGTCCATCACCATCTCCCCAACCGATTCGGCCGGGATTTCGGATTCACCCAAAGATTCCAAACGGCGCACGATCGAATTGATCACGCGTTCGATGCGTTCCAATTCAACGGGGCGTTTGCGCAAGGCGATTGAAAACGATGCGGCCAATTTTTCGCGGTCGAACGGTTCGCGCCGTCCGTTTTTCTTGACCACAACCAATTCGCGCAATTGCACGCGTTCGAATGTGGTAAATCGCGCGCCGCAATTTTCGCAAATGCGGCGGCGGCGAATGGTGGAATTATCGTCACTGGGACGAGAATCCTTTACCTGGGTGTCGTTATGGCCGCAAAATGGGCAACGCATAAAAAATCCTTAGACCAAATCTGGATAGATTGGGAAAGATTTGCACAGCGTATGCACTTTGGCCAGAACCGCTTTTTCGGCGGCGCTGTTATCCCCTGGATTTTTTGCCAATGAATCCAGCAAATCGGCAACCCATCCGCCGACTTGTTTAAACTCCTTAACGCCGAATCCACGGGTTGTGCCCGCCGGCGTACCCAGACGAATGCCCGATGTAACAAACGGTTTCTGCGGATCGCCCGGCACCATGTTTTTGTTGCACGCCAATCCGGCATGTTCCAACGTCAATTCCGCAACCTTGCCGGTCAAAGCCTTGGTTTGCAAATCCAACAACACCAAATGCGAATCAGTGCCGCCAGAAACCAACGGAATGCCGCGCGAAATCAATTCTTCGCCCAGCGCCTTGGCATTTTCAACGACTTGTTTGGCATAAATTTTAAACGATGGCTGCAATGCCTCGCCAAAACAAACGGCCTTGGCGGCGATTACATGCATCAATGGCCCGCCTTGCAGACCAGGGAAAATGGCGGAATTGAATTTCTTTGCCAAATCCTCGTCATTGGTCAAAATCATCCCGCCGCGCGGACCACGCAGGGTTTTATGCGTTGTAGTAGTAACAACATGAGCATGCGGAATCGGCGATGGATACACGCCGCCCGCCACAAGCCCGGCGAAATGCGCCATATCGACGAACAAAATCGCGCCGATGGAATCGGCGATTTTACGGAATCGCGCGAAATCGATGATACGGGCATAAGCCGATCCGCCCGCGATAATCAATTTCGGTTTATGTTTTTGCGCCAACGATTCTACTTCGTCATAATTGATCAAGCCGGTTTTATGATCGACGCCATAAGCCACAACGTTAAACCATTTGCCCGACATGTTGGCGGGCGACCCATGAGTCAAATGCCCGCCTTCGGCCAAATTCATGCCCATATAGGTATCGCCAGGATTCAACAACGCCAAAAACACGCCTTGGTTAGCCTGCGCGCCCGAATGGGGTTGTACGTTGGCAAAATTACAGCCGAATAATTTTTTGGCGCGTTCGATTGCCAATGTTTCGACCTGATCGGTGAATTCTTGGCCGCCATAATAACGTTTGCCTGGATAACCTTCGGAATATTTGTTGGTGAATGTTGTGTAATAAGCCTGCAAAACCGCCTTAGACACGATGTTTTCCGACGCGATCAATTCAATTTGTTCTTGTTGACGGCGCAATTCGGATGTGGACATGCGAAATACGTCTGGATCCGCCTGATCCAAATTTTGTGTAAAGAATTTATCGTGATTATCCAAATTTTTTGCAGTGATAGCAGTCATTATTCATCCTTTAGTTTAAAATTAACGGCAACCTTTTTCTATTTTTTCCACCCGCACTTTATGACGCCCGCCTTCGAATGGAGTCGTCAAGAAACTGATGGCCATTTTTTTTGCGTCGGCGATGTCTGTAACCCGCCCGCCCAAACACAATATATTCGCGTCGTTATGTTTACGCGCCATTTCGGCATCCCACAACGTACGGCACAACGCGGCGCGTATGCCATGCACTTTGTTGGCAGTCATATTGACCCCCTGCCCGGATCCGCAGATTAAAATACCGAATCTAAATTCGCCTGCGGCAACGGCCTGCGCGGCGGGATAGGCATAATCGGGATAATCCACCGCATCGGCGGAATTTGTGCCAAAATCTTTGACCTGGTAACCCATACTGGTCAATTCGGCCACAATGGCTTGCTTCATTTCAAAACCGCCATGATCGCATCCGATGGCGATAGATTCTGTTGTCTGTGTCATAGGCGTTAAATAGCAGATAAGAGCCTTGCTTCCAAGACCCTAGTTCTGCAAATATCGATAATTAAACAAAAATTATCTTATGAATTAGGCATCTGTTGATAGTTGCCGGATTTCCATTCGTATACGTCATAACCGGGCGCATTGACATCGCCCTTGGCATTAAAAGACAACGATCCCATAACCGTATCGAATTTGGTTGAATGCAGTACTTTGGAAATGGCGTCTGAATTCCAAGAACCGGCCTTTTGCGCCGCCTGGGCGTATATTTGCACAACCGCATAAGTGTACAAAGTATACCCTTCGGGGTCGAAACCCGATTTTTTGATTTTGTCCACGATTGGCGCTGCGGACGCCAATTTACGCGGATCGGGGCTAAAGGTCATTAATGTGCCCGCACCCGTATCGCCGGTAATCGACCAATATTCCTTGGTTGCCAACGCATCGCCGCCCATTAAACGCACGCCCAAACCTTGGTCTTTGGCTTGGCGGACGATCAAACCCGCTTCCTGGTGGTAACCGCCGAAAAACACCAGGTCGATCTTGGCCGCCTTCATTTTCGATATTAACGCCGAATAATCCTTTTCGCCCGGGGTAATGGCTTCGTAAATCGCGGGGGTAATTTTTTTGGTGGCCAGAGTGCGTTTTACCTCATCGGCCAATCCCTTGCCATACGCGGTGCGGTCGTGAACAACGGCAATATTTTTGCCCGCATAGGTTTTGGCGATATAATTGGCGGCGATGCTTCCTTGTTGGTCGTCGCGACCGCAAACGCGGAATGTCGAATTCAATCCGCGTTCGGTAAACACAGGATTGGACGATCCCGGTGAAATCATCGGAATGGATTCTTCATTATACACTTCGGATGCCGGTATGGACGATCCCGAACAAAAATGCCCGACCACGGCGACAACTTTTTTTGAAACCAATTGATTGGCCACAGCAACCGCCTGTTTTGGATCACAGGCATCGTCGCCAAATGCGATCGCCAATTTTTGCCCCAACACCCCGCCTTTGGCGTTGATGTCGGCAACGGCGAATTCCGCGCCTTTTTTAAACTGTTCGCCAAACGACGCCATTTGTCCGGTAAACGGCCCTGCCACGCCCAAAACGGTTTCCGCCATCACAGCTGGCGACAGAGATAAAAACACCAACAGACACAATATATAGCGCATCGAAATGATCCTTTGCCGCAGAATGTAATGGGGAATAAAACCAAGCCGTTCTTTATAGTTGGGTTATACATTTTACCATTCGCATTGTCATTGACAATTGCGGCAACTATATGATTAATCACAGAATATTGTTACACGAAGGAATATTCATGGAAATTACATTGGGTTTTTGGATCGGGTTTTTGGTTTTTATCGCCATCATGCTGGCGCTTGATCTAGGCATATTTCATAAAACCGCGCATGTCGTTTCATTCCGCGAGGCATGCACCTGGAGCGCGATTTGGATCGCCCTCGCCCTTGTGTTCAATTACGGCATATTTTTATTGGAAGGCAAGCAAGTCGCGCTTGAATTCTTGACTGGATATTTGGTCGAATATTCTCTGTCCATCGATAACGTATTCGTATTCGTCCTTATATTCGCATTTTTCGGCGTCCCGGCGGAATTGCAAAATCGCGTATTGATCGTCGGAATCGCCCTGGCGCTGGTGTTGCGCCTGATTATGATTTTCGCGGGCGTCGCGTTAATCGAACGGTTTGAATGGATCATTTATATATTCGGCGTATTTCTGATCATAACCGGCGTCAAAATGTTGCTGGCATCCGACAAACCCAAAGACTTGAATCAAAACCCCGTTTTAAAATTGGCGCGAAAATCGTTCAAATTTACCGACGGATATATCGGCCAAAATTATTTTGTTATGCAAAACGGGCAACGTTACGCAACGCCGCTTTTCTTGGTTTTCCTGATGGTTGCGATTACCGACGTTATTTTCGCAGTCGATTCGATCCCTGCGATTTTGGCCATTACCCAAGATTCCTTTATCGTATTCACCAGCAATGCATTCGCCATATTGGGGTTGCGCAGCATGTTTTTCATGCTGGCCGGATTGGTCACCGCGTTCCGTTACCTGAAAACCGGATTGTCGTTTGTTTTGATGTTTATCGGCACAAAAATGCTGATCGGCCACACGGTATATAAAATTGAAACGCACCATTCGTTGATCGTGGTCATAAGCATTCTGGCGCTATCGGTTGTGGCATCCATTATCGCCAACAAACGCGACAAAGTGCGCCACGGGCTCGGTCATCCCAGCGGGCACTAAAACTGAACAGTCACGATTAACCGGCCAAATACGCGGCGCGCACGCTTGGGTTTTCAAGCAAATCCTGGCCGCTGCCCTGCATAGTGATGGCGCCGCCGACCATTACATAACCGCGATGGGCCAAACGCAACGCCTGATTGGCGTTTTGTTCAACCAATAAAATAGTCATGCCCGATTCATTCAAATTTTTAATCGTCTTAAAAATTTGCTGAATGATGATCGGCGCCAGACCCAAAGACGGCTCGTCGAGCAGCAATAATTTAGGCCTACTCATTAACGCGCGGCCGATTGCCAGCATTTGCTGTTCACCGCCCGACAATGTGCCGCCATTTTGCCCAATTCGTTCACGCAGACGCGGAAACATATCCAGGACATATTCCAAACTGCTTCGGTGTTCGGATTTCGGCGCAACCGTTCCGCCCAGATCCAAATTTTCACGCACCGACATGCGCGGAAATATCCGCCGCCCTTCGGGCACAATCGCAATGCCAAGCGGCGCGATTTCATGCGGCGCAAGGCGGGTTATATCATGCCCTGTAAATTCTATGCTGCCTTGTTGCGATTGCGGCATATTGAATATCGTTTTCAACAATGTCGATTTGCCCGCGCCATTCGATCCGATCAATGTCACAATTTCGCCGGGTTTAACGGAAATATTTAATCCCTTTAGCGCGTGAATTTTGCGGTAATAAACATGCACATCACGGATTTCAAGCATGATCTTCTCCCAAATACGCGCGGATCACATTTGGATCGGATTGTATCGCCGCTGGATTTCCTTGGGATATTTTTTTGCCGTAATCCAACACCACAATATGATCGGATATTTGCATGACAACGCGCATATCATGTTCGATCAACAAAACGGTGGTTTGACAATCTTTGCGGATTTTTAACAACAGAGAATTCAATTCTTCGGTTTCTTTGGGATTCAATCCTGCCGCAGGTTCGTCCAAACACACGATTTTCGGATCAAGGCACATTGCCCGTGCGATTTCCAAACGGCGTTGCGCGCCGTACGGCAATGATTGCGCCGGCATATCCGCCAAATCATGCAAATCCACCAAACGCAGCCAGTGCATTGCGCGGTCGATAGACCGGCGTTCCGCGGCACGGTACGACGCGAATCCGAATAATCCTTTTAGGCATAAAAATCCGGATGCCTGCATCAATTGATTATGTTGCGCGGCCAATAAATTTTCCAGCACGGTCATGTGCGGGAAAAGCCTTATATTTTGAAATGTACGCGCAATTCCGGCATGCCTGGCAATATTGTATCCTGGCATGGATTCGATTGCATGGTCGCCATCATCGCGGTGCACGGTGATTTGCCCGCCGGTTGGGCGGTAAAACCCCGTGATGCAGTTGAATACCGTGGTTTTGCCCGCGCCATTGGGGCCAATAATCGATGTGATTGAATTTTCGGCGACCGAAAACGTCAATCGATCCACCGCGACCAATCCGCCAAACCGCATCGTTAAATTTTTAACCGATAAAATATCAGTCACGGGATGCACCTATGCGAATCGACGGTTCGCGCCGGTCAAATAAACCGCGTGGTCGCCACAACATAATCAATACCATAACCGCGCCGAAAAACAGCATGCGGAAATCGGCAAATTCCCGTCCCAATTCTGGCAATGCAACCAAAAAAACCGCCGCGATTACAACGCCCAATTGGCTGCCCGCGCCGGATAACACGACAATCGCCACAATCAACGCGGTTTCGGAAAAACCGAAACTTTCCGGGCTGACGAAGCCCTGGCGGGTTGCGAAAAATGCCCCCGCCAATCCCGCAAGTCCCGCGCCAATCGCATAAGCCGATAGTTTCACCGCAGCCGGATTGATTCCCAAGGCGCGGCAGGCTATTTCATCTTCTTTCATGGCTTCCCATGCGCGGCCCAGCGGCAGGCGGCGCAAACGCAGAGCAAAAAAATTCGCAAGCACGGCCAAAAACAAAATTAAAAAATACAAATATATCAACCGATGTTCGGTGCTGTATTCAATGCCGAAATAATCATGGAACCCGATTTCACCTTCGGCGCTGCGGGCGAATGAAAGGCCGAACAAAGTCGGGCGCGGAATGCCGGTTACGCCATTAGGCCCATGGGTGAAATCCTGCCAATTAATCAAAACGATCCGCAAAATTTCGCCGAATCCCAATGTAACGATGGCCAAATAATCGCCGCGCAGCCGCAAAACCGGCGAGCCAATCAGCAGGCTGAATAAAACCGCCAATAACGCGGATAACGGCAAACATTGCCAAAATGTCAAATGCAGATATTCCGCGCACAACGCGTACGCATACGCGCCAATGGCATAAAACGCGACATACCCTAAATCCAATAGCCCCGCCAAACCGACCACAATATTCAACCCCCACCCCAGCATGATGTAAATCAAAATGGTGGTCGCAAGATCGATAATATACCTATCGGCAAAAGGCATGAAAGGCAAAACCAAGGCGAAAATAAAACCAGCCACGCCGAACCAAACCGAATTGGATTGAACCATACGGGTTATTTTTTTTGTGCCCGCCGGAGATTTTTCAGAATATTTGAAATATTGCGATAACGACGCAATCAGCCAGGTGAAAATTCCGGCCGCCAAGCCAATTTGCCAAACCCATGAAAAACGGGTCAACAAAACAAGACCGTTATCGGATTCTTCCAATTTAAAACCGATAATCGGCAACGCCAAAACCATCACCATGGCCGAAGCCGCCAAAGCATGCAACAACGATTTCTTAAAATCGAATTTAAACGATGGCGCAATCATACTTTTTGCACCTCAGGACGGCCAAAAAACCCGGTTGGCCGGATCAATAAAACCAAAATCAAGGTTACGAATACGGCCACGTCTTTGTATTCTATGCTGAAATAAGCGGACCACAAAGATTCGATAAGACCAATTGCAACACCGCCCAAAACCGCGCCGGGCAACGATCCGATTCCGCCCAAAACCGCCGCGGTGAATGCCTTGATCCCCGCCAAGAACCCAATATAAAAATCGATTACGCCGTAATACAATGTGACCATTACGCCTGCTACCGCCGCAAGACCCGCGCCCATTATGAACGTTACCGATATGGTTTTATCGACTGAAATTCCCATCATCGCCGCCATTGCAGAATCTTGTTCGACTGCGCGTTGTTTTTTACCCAATGCGGTTTTATGAATGATATAATTGAATACGGTCAACAAAACGCCGGTGACGACCAAAATCATCAATTGAATGTAACTGATCGAAACGGTGAAATCCCCATTTTCAACAAGGGGTATGGTGCCGTTCCATTGCGGAGGCAAAGTTTTTACCCGCGCGCCTTGCGTTACCTGTACATAATTTTGTAAAAAAATCGACATGCCGATTGCGGAAATCAACGGCGCCAGACGGAACGACCCGCGCAACCGGCGATACGCGATTTTCTCGACCGTCCATCCATAACAGGCGGTAAAAAAAATCGAAGACAGCAATATCACCATCAACAATATGGCGAATGAACCGATTAGCGGACTGAAAAATAAAAAACTGATCAACGCGATGAACGCGGCCAGCATGTAAATATCGCCGTGGGCGAAATTGATCATGCCAACGATGCCGTAAACCATGGTGTATCCAATCGCGATCAACGCGTATATCGCGCCCAGCGTCAGACCATTGACGAATTGTTGCAGAAAATATTCCAATGCAGCACCTAACGTTGTAACAGCGCCAGAATGCCCCGCCAGAGACGTATAATCAAGATTTATTCATGAAAAAAGGCGCCAAAGGCGCCTTTTGAATCGATTGAACAACGCCCTAAGCGGCGGTGCTGGTGCCGGAACCCGCCAATAATACGCGCGCTGGCTGGGTCCAGAATTGTTCCATTTTACGCAAAATTCCGGTCAAGGTTTTGAACTCATCGGCGGTCAGTTTGGATTTAATCAACATCGCCGAATGGCGGTCGAACATGCCATGAATACGCTGGCACAATCCCAGGCCTTTTTCCGTCAACCGGATCATAATCGACCGGCGGTCATGATGCGACCGTTCCTGCATCAAATAACCATTTTCCACCATCTTTTTAACGTTGTAAGACACGTTGGAACCCAAATAATATCCGCGTTCGATCAAATCGCCCACGGTCATTTCGTCCTGTCCGATATTGAATAAAATCATCGCCTGAATATTGTTGATGTCGGCGATTTTGGCGCGTTCAAGTTCGTTTTTCAAAACTTCCAAAAATTGGCGGTGCAAACGTTCGATTAACTGAATCGTATCTAAATAATTTTGCTTCACAGGACCCTCGTTCAGGAACACCATTGAAATATCCCCTTAACGCTAGCCCAAATTGATTAATACCCCATTAATATGCGTCAAAATACGCCGAAAGACGCGTATTTCTTTTACCAATCTTTAATGAAATCGGGATAAGTCCGTGTTTTTTAATTTAAAAATCTTTTTTCAAGGCGCGCGATTTTTCTCTGTTCCATTCGCGTGTTTTGATCGCCTCGC
This sequence comes from uncultured Alphaproteobacteria bacterium, assembly GCA_964458615.1. Taxonomy (GTDB): domain Bacteria; phylum Pseudomonadota; class Alphaproteobacteria; order SHNJ01; family SHNJ01; genus SHNJ01. Next base: position 8,861 of record CAYWJR010000027.1, on the reverse strand, counting down.
GTTTATCTTCCTTGCGTTTACCTTTGGCCAGGCCAATCAAACATTTTGCGATACCGCGCCGGTTGAAAAACAAACTGAGCGGAACCAGCGTTACGCCATCGCGGCGTATCGATCCGATCAATTTTTCATACTCGCTTTTTTTCAATAACAATTGCCGTTCGCGTTTCGGTTCGTGATTGAACCGGTTCGCGGGTTTATATTCCGGTATGTGCAAATTGAACAAATACAACGCATCGCCTTTTTGATCGGCGTATGCATCCGACATGCTGGCGCCGCCGCCGCGCAACGATTTGACCTCGGTACCCAAAAGCACCAATCCGGCTTCGACGGTATCCAATATCGTATAATCGAATCGCGCCTTGCGGTTATCGGCGATTGTTTTAGTTGCTCGCGGTTCTTTGGACATTTGTTTTATTGGCTTTGACGCCTGCTTTTTCCAGAGCTGATTCGATTTTTTGCTTATTGGCGGCGGATACGGATGCCAAAGGCAAACGCAAATCTTCGCGGCACAATCCGGTCAATGACGCCGCATATTTTACAGGGCCCGGATTGGTTTCGCAGAACATGGCATCATGCAATGGCAACAAACGATCATTCAATGCCGACAAGGTCGCAATATCTTTGTTTTTCCATGCGCGGAACAAATCCATACAAAGCCGCGGAACGATGTTCGATGTAACCGACACGCATCCCGAACCAGCCTGAATTAAAAATGGCAAAATCATCGGATCGTCGCCGGTCATTTGACAGAAATCATTTCCCGCCACGGCGCGGGTGCGCACAATACGGTTTACATCGCCGCTGCATTCTTTGATGCCGACGATGCGCGGCAATTTCGACAAACGGCCAATCGTATCGACTGCCAAATCCACGGCGCTGCGGCCAGGCACATTATACAGCATGATCGGTATATCGGTTGCGTCATGTACCGCTTTGTAATGCAAATACAGGCCTTCTTGGGTTGGCTTGTTATAATAAGGCGCGGCGATCAACGCGGCGTCAGCGCCCAATTTCTTTGCCAATTGCGTATATTCGATAGTCGCCGCGGTCGAATTCGATCCGGTTCCGGCGATTACAGGAACACGTTTTTTAGCAGCCGCAACAGCCGTTTCGACAACCAGTTCGTATTCCGCATCGGTCAATGTCGGCGTTTCGCCGGTTGTCCCGCAGGTTACAATGCCGCTAATGCCTTCGGTTATTTGAAATTCAATAAGTTGTTGATAAGCGTTTACATCAACTTTCCCCTCGGCCGTAAATGGGGTAATCAGGGCGGTAATATAACCTTCGAACATAAAGCACCTTTGAATATTGCAAGTTTAAATCGGAAAAATTTCCAGCGGCTTAATGCGCCAATATCGCATTATTACACAATAGGATTCAACAAGAAATTGCGCGGGTATATCAAGTCTTTATTCAAAGTTATTGCGGTTTTGATTGTATTATTACAACCAAATGCCGCAAAATCCGTTGACGATTCCGTCAATAATCCGGCTGCGCCAAATGGCCTGGCGTTGATTCGCGCCGCAAATTGGGAAGCAGCGTTCCATGCAATCAATGCCAATTCCGATCCTTTGCTGTTCAAATATGCCTATTGGCGTTATTTGCGCGACGATTCGACCGCCGTGCCATTTGAAAAACTAAATCAGTTTATGATCGACAACCCGGCATGGCCGGGCATTCGCATCATTCAAGGCAAAGCGGAATATCAATTGCCTTATGAATGGACAGCGGAACAAATATTGGAATGGTTCAACCGCAACCCGCCGGTGGGGTTCGAAGGCAAAAGGCGATTGGCCGAGGCGTATTTGCAAACCGGCAAAGAAAACTTGGCCAAACCGATATTGCAAGATTATTGGCGCAACGCGTTTATGGATTACCCGATTCAATCAAGGTTTTATGAAAAATACCGCAAATACCTGACGCAATCGGACAATATGTGGCGCCTGAACAGTTTGATCGAAAGCCATAATTTCGCCGCCGCCAGACAATACGCCAAATATTTAGGCCGTGGATTCCCCGCGCTGGCCGATGCGCAAATCGCCTATTTCGATAAAAGCAAACGCGCCGCCAAATTATACGCCAAAGTCCCGAAATCCTTGCGCAACAGCCCAGGATTGATTTTAGGCATCATACGGCAAAAGCGCGATGCCAACAAAAACTCCGAAGCTATGGATTACCTGATTCAACAGCCGGCTTTTTTGAACGGTACTGAACCAGAATGGTGGGATGAACGCCGCATTATTGTCCAGCGCCTGATAAAGGCGAAATCGTTCAAAGCCGCTTATAAAACCGCGGCGCAACATGGGCTGAAAGACGGCATTCCGTTAATCGAGGCCGAATTCATATCAGGCTGGCTGGCGTTGCAGAAATTGAACAATACATCGGCGGCTTATAAACATTTTAAAACCGTTTATGAAAAATCCAATTCGCCGATTTCATTGGCGCGCGGATGTTATTGGCTGGCGCGCGTGTATGAGAAAACCAAAGACGCGAATTATGCAAAAACCTGGTATACCCACGCCATTAAATTTCCATCCACCTTTTACGGGCAATTGGCGCGGCAAAATTTAGGCCATGAAGCAGCTTCGTTCGAACTGCCGTCAATGCCGCCTATTACTTCGCAAATGGACCAGGATTTCCAAAACAATGAATTGGTCAAAATGGCCAAGTTCCTAAGCGCGCAAGGCGAACAATCGGCCGTTGATATTTTTATACAGCAATTATCTAGCAACGCGGTCAATCTGGCCGATTTGGCGCAAGTTGTGAATTTAACCAATGAAATCGGACGCCGGGATTTGGCCGTCGCAATCGCGCGCCAATCGCGCATGAAAGGTTTCGATTTAATCAGAACCGGATTCCCAATTATGTCTTTGGCCGGGAACCCCAATCAACCCGAAGATGCGTTAGTTCATGCCATCATCCGCCAAGAAAGCAGTTTTAATACCACTGCGCGAAGCACCGCAGGCGCATTGGGATTGATGCAACTGATGCCAGGAGTCGCCAAAAATCTAAGCCGCCAACTGGGAATTGCGTACAAAGAATCTTGGCTGACCGAACGGCCGGAATTCAATGTAACTTTGGGAAAATTATTGCTGGAGAAAAAAATCGGCATGTTCGATCAAAATTACCCTATGGCAATTGCATCGTATAATGCCGGCCCATCACGAGTGAACGAGTGGATCGAAGATTATGGCGATCCGCGCACCGGTAAAATCGACATGGTCGATTGGATCGAAATGATACCATATGGCGAAACCCGCAATTACGTTCACCGCGTATTGGAAAATTTGGTGATTTACCGATATTTATTGCAATCACAAACCCAATCGTAAATCAACTGCGTTTTGACACATCGGCGATTGAAACCACATCGGCGATTTGGATCGAACCTGTGCGCGACAACGACCGCGATCCCGGCAAGCGAATAAACGCCTTTGTCCCCTGCCCCAATGCGCTTTCCAAACGAAATGTCCCGTTGTGCAATTCAACCAGCGATTTCACAAGCGGCAAACCCAATCCCGTGCCTGGATGGCGCCGGGTAAACGTGGAATCGATTTGCGCAAACGGCGTCATCGCCACTGGAATATCTTCTGGGCGCATGCCGATTCCGCTGTCTTCGATACTGATTCCAATTCCACCCCCGTTTTCTTCGTACGATGAAACGGTGATCGCGCCGCCTTCGGGCGTGAATTTGACCGAATTGGACAATAAATTGATCATAATTTGTTTTAATACGCGCCGGTCGGCCCGGATTGCGGGCAATGTCGAACTTAAATTCATGCCCAATTGCAATCTGCCTTCGGTTATCCGGCCTTCCATCAGATGAATCGATTGGCGAATGATATAATTGACATCGACATTTTCTTCGTTCAATTCCATCCGCCCCGCTTCCAGTTTGGACAAATCCAGAATATCGTTGATAATTTCCAAAAGATGCGTACCGCTGTCATGAATATCTTGGGCATAATCTTTGTATCGCGGCTGACCGATAGGGCCCAGCAATTGATTGCGGATTACATCGGAAAATCCAATAACTGCATTTAATGGCGTGCGCAATTCATGGCTGACTGTGGCCAAAAACGCGGATTTCGCCTGGCTTGCCACCTCGGCCTGATCTTTGGCGATACGCAGTTCTCGTTCGATCGTTTTCCGGTCGGTTATATCGCGCACGATGGCCAATGCCTCGGCATCGTTTAATGCAACGATCCGGACTTCGAAATCATGCGCCGCCTGATCCAGCGCCAATTGATATTCAAACATTTGCGTGCGTTTCGTTTCAAATGCCTTTTTAATTTTTTTTCTGGCGACGTCGGCAACATCGACCGGCATGACATCTTCCAATTTTTGACCTAAAAATTGCACTGCGGGCATACCCAATGCGGTATCCTTGCCTTCTTCTAAATCCAAAAACACGCCATCAAGACTGATGCGGAAAATCGCATCCGGCATGGCGGCGATTAATGCGCGGTTTTTGCGTTCTACTTCTTGCAATGCTTGTTCCAAACGGCGTAAATCCGTCAAATCCATCGCGATGCCGTGAATTTCGCGCAACAACCCATTCGCATCGCGCGCGGCGCGCACCATGAAATTCCAATGCACACGGCCGCGCGGCAAAACCATATTTTCATAAAATGTATAAGATCCGTCGACTTGCATCGCCTGGCGCAAGTTGGAATTGATCGTTGCCGCATCATGAGGCAGTAAAAAATCTTCCGGCGCCAACCCAATCACCTGATCGTGGCGCAAACCGGATTGACGGCAAAACGTATCGTTGGTTTTATCGAATATGAAACGGCCATCCTTTACCACAACGGTAAAAGAGCAAATATCGCGGTGCGATTCCAGCAATGCGGGCCAATTTGTGTTCACGGCTTCGATCTTAGTTATCTGTTCTATTTAAAATCAAGGCGTTAGCCGTATTTTCAACGCCTTTATATTCCCCGGCGTAGTACAAATACACGCCTATTGTTAAAAAATAATTAAGAGTTCCATGTTAAGTCTAGAACTGACCTTAAATAGGAATGACTATTGCGATCATGCCAAACACCGCGCCAACATCGAACAAAATGCCCGAATCGGCTTTATTGTTGCAGTCTTTAGACGCACAATTCAAAGCAATCGCATTGCGGATTACCGACGATGCGCTAGACAGCATGCGCGATCCCGAAGGCGGTTCTGGGTTTGTGAATTACTTTTTAACCGATCATAACGGCAGCCCATTGTCCGAACAGCTATTAAAGGATATGGGATTGACGACCAAGCAAATCGAAGCCACAGCAGGATACCAAAAAGTCAAACAAGTGTGCGATAAAAAATATTACCGGTTGGTATTTGAATTTTATTTGGATTTTTCCAAACCCGGATCGCCCAGATTATACAAATTGACCATGGATGGATGGTAAGGTTTTAAAATGAATAAAGAAGAAATTTTAGAAGCGATCGTAAAGCACGAAAAATGGGTCAAGGATCTTCCCGGCGGACAGCGTATCAACGCGTCCGGATGCGATCTTTCCGGAATGGTTCTGCCAAACCGCCAATTGAAATCCGCTAAATTTTCGGGATCGAATCTAAGCGGCACATCGTTTAAACAATCCGATCTTAGTTTCGTGGATATGTTTTGTTCGAACCTGGACAAAGCAGATTTTTCCGATTGCAACCTGTTGCGCGCCAACATGCGCGGCGCACAAATCCGCAATGCAAATTTCAGCGGCGCGAATTTGCAAGACGCCGACATGCGCAGCGGTTCCATTGTCATGTACAGCAGCAACCGCGAACCCGCGACATTGATGCGGACATCGCTTGCGGGATCGGATTTGCAAAACGCCCAGATGCAGAACGCCAATTTGACTGGCGCAGATTTGACCCATTCAAACCTACAAAATGCCAATTTACAGGGCGCGGCGCTTAGCGGCGCAAATCTTGCCGGCGTCAATTTGCAAGACGCCAATTTGACCAATGCGGATCTGATCGGCGCGAATTTGACCGATGCCAAGGTAAAAGGCACTGTATTTTCCGGCGCGAATTTGACCGGCGCGATTATCGACCCTATTACCCTTGCAACCGCGAATTTGGCCGGCGCGATTATCAGCAAACCGCTGATTACGCCGAATTTGGCGCACAATAGCACCGATAAATTGCCGCGCACCATAAAAGAAATTATCGAAGACCATTATTTATGGGTCAAAAGCAACGGCAAACAAGGCGAGCGCGCAAAACTGTCCAAGGCGAATTTGGCGCTAATCGATCTGACCGGATCGGATCTATCCGGCGCCGATTTGGCCGGATGCGATATGAACGGGGCAAAATTGTTTCAAGCCCAATTGATTATGACCGACCTTGCGGGCGCGAATTTATCCGGCAGCGATCTGCGCATGGCGGCAATGGATGGCGTAAATTTATCGAACGCAAATTTACAGCATGCAAAATTAATCAATTGCAGCCTTAGCGTGGTGAACATAAAAACATCGGATGGAAAATTAACCGGCAAAATGTGGGCGGCGAATTTATCGGGCGCGAATCTAAGCGGCGCGGATTTATCCGGATCGGATTTACGCGGCGCGAATTTGGCTGGCGCGGATCTAAGCGAGGCGAACTTATCAGGCGCCAATTTGCTGGACTGCAACCTTGCAACCGCGAATTTGGCCGGCGCGATTATCAGCAAACCGCTGATTACGCCGAATTTGGCGCACAATAGCACCGATAAATTGCCGCGCACCATAAAAGAAATTATCGAAGACCATTATTTATGGGTCAAAAGCAACGGCAAACAAGGCGAGCGCGCAAAACTGTCCAAGGCGAATTTGGCGCTAATCGATCTGACCGGATCGGATCTATCCGGCGCCGATTTGGCCGGATGCGATATGAACGGGGCAAAATTGTTTCAAGCCCAATTGATTATGACCGACCTTGCGGGCGCGAATTTATCCGGCAGCGATCTGCGCATGGCGGCAATGGATGGCGTAAATTTATCGAACGCAAATTTACAGCATGCAAAATTAATCAATTGCAGCCTTAGCGTGGTGAACATAAAAACATCGGATGGAAAATTAACCGGCAAAATGTGGGCGGCGAATTTATCGGGCGCGAATCTAAGCGGCGCGGATTTATCCGGATCGGATTTACGCGGCGCGAATTTGGCTGGCGCGGATCTAAGCGAGGCGAACTTATCAGGCGCCAATTTGCTGGACTGCAACCTTGCTGGCGCGAATTTGGAACGCGCCAAAACCGACAGCGCGTTGATGCCGCCATCGGCGGCTTGATTATTTATTTGACCTAATCTTGCCGCAAGCTTCGGCAATCGCGTGCTGATTTCCGGGCGACAGCAATTTATTGTTAAAATATAAATCCTTTGTTTTCGTATCGAAAGTCAAAGTTCCCAAGCCTGCTTGGTGCTTTAGCGTTCCAATTTTAACCGTGCCGTTAGGTGGACTGGCCGGCAGTTTTTCGAATTCCAGAATAATAGGAATCGAAATTTTTTCCGGCATCGCAATTTCCGATTTATTTAAATCTGCCGGTTCCACATCCATGCCATCGGCATCTATGCCGGGTTTGTATGCGACATCGTCATCCGGCACATGTGGCGCAATAACACTGCAATCATCGCCGGTTATAATCAATTCATCGGCTGCGCATGGCAGTGCGAAAAATACAATAAAAAATACAAACAAAAATTTCATGATTGCGGCCCAATCCAATTCATCAGGAATTCAAAAACACCATTCATAATCATCGCATAGATGATAATCCAAATTATGGCGGCGGCAATCGAAGTGCCGATGAATTTTTTGGCCAAATTTGGGTTTTTCGGCGCGCCTGGATCATGTCCGGCTTGCGGGTTTATTTCACGTTCGACGCCCCAAGGCAAAACGATAAAAATCGCAATCCACCAGATCACAAAATAAGACGTAATGCCGATGAACCAGTTTTCCACGTTCTAAACCCGCAATATATGCACGCGGCCAATCGGCTTTTTCCCGCAAACTTCCTGCACGACGCGCTGTCCGGCAAGCCGGATTTTTTCAGCCATATTTTTATCGTTGCCGCGTTCCGATTTTGGCGTGTTTTTGACGACGTCGTGAATATCATCGATCATTTCTTCGATTACGGAATCCAATTGATCGTTTTCGACAATGCCCATCAAACTTATTTCTGGATCGGACAACAATTGGCCTTTTTTGTCGATCGCCACGGATATGACCATCGCGCCATTCCAATTGAATTTATGTTTTTCTTTGATTACTTCGCTGTTCAAACGAATCCATTGGCCGCCATCCAACGCCAATTTATCGACAGGAACAAGCCCGATTTGTTCCGCGCCGTCTTTTGTAATACGCAACATCTGACCATTTTCGGCGACTACCGCGTTTTTAACTTGGCACTGTTTCGCCAACTCGCAATGTTCCAATAAATGCCGCAATTCGCCATGCATCGGGATCGCGACATTCGGGCGGATCAATTGATACATTTTCGTCAATTCGTCACGGTATGGATGGCCGGAAACATGGCAAAAGTGATTTTGCGGCGTAATAATCGCAACGCCATTCCTGACCAGCGCGTTTTGCATGTGCTGGATGGCGATTTCGTTGCCGGGAATTTCGCGCGATGAAAATACAACCGTGTCGCCCTCGCCCAATTTCACGTGCTTGTGCATGCCGCTTGAAATCTTGTCCATGGCAGACATGCGTTCGCCCTGACAGCCCGTGCAAATATATAAAATTTTATCTTCGGGAAAATAGGCCGCTTGTTCTTCGTCGATTAAATTCGGAATATCGTCGATAAACCCAAGCCGTGTGGCAATGTCGTAAACGCGGTGCAACGACCGGCCAACCAAAACCACGTGCCGGTCGGCTTCTTCGGCGGCG
>CAYWJR010000026.1:0-19203 GCA_964458615.1 uncultured Alphaproteobacteria bacterium | reverse complement strand
GTCCGCCTTGATAAAAACGCGCCGAAAATAACGTGCGACGTCGTGGGCCCTGTGTGCGAGAGCAGCGATTACCTGGCATTGTCGCGGCAAATGGCGGCGGTTTCGCAAGGCGATTTGTTGGCGGTTTGCAGCGCCGGGGCATATGGCGCGTCGATGGCGTCGGAATTCAATTCGCGTCCGCTGGTGCCGGAAATTTTGGTCGACGGCGATTCGTATAAAATTATCCGCCGCCGCCCGTCGTTCCAGGAAATGATCCGGCTGGAGAAAAGTTCCGCATGAGCCAAAACCCGCGCATTTCAACCGTTTCCGGATGGAAAGATTTGTTCCAGGCGATGTGGCGGTTGGCCACGGTGAAACGCACGGAACCGGTCGGCAGATGGCAAAAAACATATGCCGGTCTTGTGCTGATGTGGGAAAAAATGGCGCCGGAAATATGGCCTTATGGGCTGGCGTTGTCGGTGTTTATCGTTGCCGCGTTGTTCGATTTGCCGCAATTATTGCCCGGGTTATTGCACAGCATATTGTTGGCCATATTGGCGGCGTATTTGATTTACGGATTGATTTTCGTAATCCGCAACTGGCGATGGCCTAGTGATGCGGAAATTTATCACCGCATCGAATTGGACAGCGATTTGCCGCACCGCCCGTTGACCGCGTTGCGCGATCAAGCTGTCGGGGGATCGGGCGATCAGCAAAAAGAATGGTGGCGGCAATATCAAGCCCAGGTTCGGTCGGGTTTGCGCGGGCTTTATGTGGAATGGCCGCGGTTCGGGTTCGCGCCGTTCGATCCTTATGCGTTGCGCAGCATTATATTGCTGTTTATCGTAATCGGCGTGATGTTGGCCGGACGCGATTCGCAACACCGTTTGTGGCACGCGATCCGCCCCGATGTGCCGCCAGCAAGCAGCTTGCTGCACAGTCTGACGGTTTGGGTGCGCCCGCCCGAATATACCAAATTGGCGCAAATCCCGTTAAAACCGGGGCAAACCGAAACCACCCAAATTCCCGAAGGCAGCCAGGTTTATGTGCAATTTTCCGGCGTTAAATCGGCGCCGTCTTTTTATGTCGATTCCGAAAAACAACAATTGACCCAATTGACCGATGACGCGTACCAAGCCAATGTCACAATCGGGCAAGCCAAGTATTTAAAGGCCAATGTCGGTTGGCAGACATTGGGCAAATGGCCAGTTCAAGTGATCGCCGATCAACCGCCTATGATCGGTTGGGACGGCGAATTATACGCGACCTCGCGCGCGGCGATGCGCGTGGGATATAAAGGCCAGGACGATTACGGCATCGCCAAGGCGTTCGCCGAAATAACCAAGCCCGGCGAAACCGAAACCATCATGTTGAAACTGCCGGTATTCAACACCGCCAAAAAAGAAGTCAAGAATTCCAGTTATCATGACGTCGCGTATCACCGCTGGGCCGGTCAAAATGTAAAAATACGCCTGATCGCGTATGATGCGGTCGGGCACAAAACCGAATCGGCGTTCCAAGAAACCACATTGCCCAACCGCACGTTCGAACACAAAGTCGCCGTTAAAATCGCATCCGCGCGGCGGCAATTTATGGATGGCCAGATAGACCGCAAAATTTTGGCGGCGGGCATGGATGAAATTTTACGCGATCCGGCCGCGTTTGAATACGATCCCAAAGTGACGTTGGGATTGCGGGTCGCGGAACGGCGCGCGGCGTTGGCGGATGACGGCAAACAAGACGGCAGTATCGCCGATTTGTTGTGGGATGTCGCATTGCGTTTGGAAGATAGCGGCGTGTCATTGGCCGAACGGGATTTGCGGTCGTTGGAACAGGCGTTGCAAGACGCCTTGGCGCGCGGCGCGGGACAGGAAGAAATCGACAATCTTTTGGACCAATTCGAAGAAGCGATGAACAATTATTTGATGTCGATGTACGAAGAAATGGTCGATCAGGGGCTGGAAGATTTTCCATCCATCGATTCCACCGCCAATTCGGTCGATGTTCAAGACATCGACCGGCTGTTGATGCAAATCCGCCAGTTGATGCGCAGCGGAAATTCCGAAGAAGCGCAAAAATTGCTAAGCAAGCTGCAAGAAATCATGGCCAATGTCCGCCAGAACGAAGGCAAGCAAACCGAAGCGAACAAGGCCGCGCTGGAATTGATAAAAAAAGCCCAAGGTCTGGTGCGCGACCAGCAATCGGCGTTGGATTACGGCGCCAGCAGACTGGTTGAAAATCAAACCGTGTCCGCCGCCATTACGGGCAAAATAAAATCGGATCAAAAACCGGTTCAGGCTGATTTAAAGAACGTTGTGGCACAAATCGAAAAATTCCGTCTACCCAAAATCGAATCCTATGCCAAAGCGGGGGCGGCAATCGAATCGGTGTTGAAATCCGCCGATGCCAAACAGCCCGACAAGATAAAGCGCGAAAATATTCTAACGCACCAAGCGCAAGCATTGGAACAATTGCGGATGGGGTTGCAGGAATTGATTAAATCGATGCAGGATTCGGGCGGATCCAGCCAAATGCGCGCCGGCAGCGGGCGGCGCGATCCGTTCGGTAAAACGCGTCCCGGCCAAGGCGTTTTGGACGATCCAAGCGTGCGTGTGCCTGGCGTTCAGGAATTGGAACAAACCAAAGAAATATTGGACGAATTGCAACGCCGTTCGGGCGATTTCGGCCGCCCGGAAGTCGAACGCGATTATATCAAACGCCTGTTGCGGCGGTTTTAAATTATATTTATCGATATAATTTATTGGGACGTATCAATGCGCCGAATGCGCATCTGCGCCGCCATGTTCCGCGCCATTATGTTCCGCGCCGTTATTTTTTGCGTCACTATGTTCCGGGTTTGCATGATCTGAATCACCATGCGCGCTGGATGCGGTGTGCGGCGTTTCGGCGTTATGCGGTTGATTCTGGGTATTGTCGCGATTTTCATCGGCGCTGGCCAATTGCGGCGATGGTTGATTCGGATCTAAAAACGTAACGAAAACCCGGAAATCGGTTTTTTCGACAATCGGCATTTTCGCGGCAAATGGAATAGTTTCCTTGGGCAGGATTTTTTCGCCCGCCGCTTTGGTTTTTATTTGATGAAAAGCTTTATTCTGGCGATCCAGCAATTTGATTTGCAATTCCGGGATCATCATCACGTCGTCGGTATGATTGACGACGGTGCCCTTGATTTCAATTTCCGATGGACGGTTGATTACGGTGTCGCCGGTTTGTTCGTCGACATAAGTAGTTTTAACCAATTCCCACTGCAATCCGCCGATTTCCAATCCCGCGCCCAAAACCGGAACATTCATTCCAACCAGATCGTATATGCGCGCGGCGGGCGGCCAATTGGTTACAACCGCGGAACGGCCGCCAATGCCCAGGGCGACAATCGATACGACCAAAATGGCGAATAAAGCAAAAGCGCGCAGGAATGAATGCCTGCCGCCTTCGCGCGCTTCGATGCCTTGTTGCGCTTGTGCCGCCAGGTGATTGATCGCATCCATCGGCGGCCGGTCGGCGTCTTGGGCGGTATGATGTTGATCCTGAACGATTTTTTCGATGGCTTGTTCGATTTCCGCGGCGGTGGGGGTTTGCGGCGCCAGGGTAAAAAACCATTTGTGTTTGCATTTGGCGCAGGTCAAATTTTTCCCGCCACCGATCAATTCGGGTTTGATTTTGAATTTGGTCGAACAAGTCGGACAAGAAATGATCATGCGAGTTACAAAAATTACAAGTTACGGCAATTACAAGTTACGACAATTAACAGTTTAACGGTTATTGGTTCGGGCGGTGAATAGTTGGGAATTTACAGACGGCAAGAATTAATTTATATCCTGTTATATCGGTATGAACAAGCGTGCATACCGTTCCATTCACAAATTTCATGGGATCCGCCGATGGAACCGATCGTTTCTTGTCATAATGTGTCGCTCGCGTTCGAAGAAAACCGTTCGATCCTGAACAATATCCATTTTACCCTGCAACCGGGTTCTTTTCATTTTTTAACCGGCCCCAGCGGGGCGGGCAAATCGTCGTTGTTGCGGCTTTTGTATTTGGCTGAAAAACCCACATCCGGCCATATCCGTATGTTCGGGCAAAATTTGAATCAAGTGCACAAGGCCGATTTGCCGCTGGTGCGCCGCCGCATCGGCGTTGTATTCCAAGATTTCCGTCTTTTGAAACATCTCAGCGCGCTGGATAACGTTGCGTTGCCGTTGCGCGTCGCGGGGGGAAAGAAAAAACATATCGTCAGTCACGTCAAGGAATTATTGTCCTGGGTCGGGCTCGAAGACCGGATGGAAGCGTATCCCGATTCCTTGTCCGGCGGCGAACAACAACGCGTCGCCATTGCGCGCGCGGTTGTGACCAAACCGTCGTTATTGGTCGCGGACGAACCCACCGGCAACGTCGACGATAAAATGGCCGTGCGGTTGATGCGTTTGTTCGAAGAATTGAATAAAATGGGCACCGCCGTTTTGATCGCCACGCACAATGAATTTTTGATTCAAAAATTTTCCCATCCCGTTTTGCGCCTGGATCAAGGCACATTGGTAACAGCAAAGGATTTGGCCGCATGAAACCGTGGTTAAGCAAAGCCCGCAGATCATCCAAAGAATTGCCATTGCAACGCGACGATAACGCCCGGTTTATGCCGTGGATTATAGCGGTCATGGTGTTTTTGTTGACATTATCCATCACATTTTCGTTTGCGACCAGGGCGGCGATTATGGAATGGAATTCCAGCCTGATGGCGACCATTACGGTCCAAGTTCCGGCGCCGTCGCCGATCGAATCAAAAACCGACAGCGCCGATGCGCGGGTCGGAAAAATCGTCGATTATCTGAAAAGCGTCGAAGGAATCGTGGATATTCAGCCCGTCGATCCCGAAGAATCGATGGATTTGTTGGAATCGTGGTTGGGCGAAGGCAATGTGAAAAAAGAATTGCCGGTGCCGCGTTTAATCGATTTCACCATCGCCGACGACGCGGAATTGGATTTGATCGAAATCCAGCAAAAAATCCAATCGTTGGTTTCCGGCGCCGCGCTGGACGATCATAAAATGTGGCTGGACGATTTATTGTCGTTCGGCAGGAAAATAAATTTGATCGCCTATTTCATATCCGGGTTGATTGCGGTTGCAACCGTCATCATGGTGGTGTTCGCAACCCGCAGCGGCATGGTCACGCATCACCGCACCATCGGATTGTTGCATGTGATGGGCGCGCGCAATTCGTATATCGCCAAACAATTCGCGCGCAGTATTTTTACCGTCGGGCTTTTTGGCGGCATCGCGGGCATTATCGGCGCGGGATTGTTGATTTACGGCTTGTCCCAGGCGGTTTCCGGCGTTGCGACCGAATTGAATCTTTTGCCCGATTGGCATATGACCCCGGCCGCTTTCGCATCGATCGCGCTGTTGCCTTTTGCGACCGGAATGGTTGCGATGATAACAGCGGCAATCACCGTATTGTCGAAATTGGGACGCAATCCATGACCTGGCTTGTGGTTTTGGACCGGGACGGCGTGATCAACGAAGACCGCCCGGATTATGTCAAATCCATCGCCGAATTCAAATTGATCGACCGCGCCGCAAACGCCATCCGCCGCATGAACGGCATGGGTTGGAAAGTCGCGGTTGCCACCAATCAATCCTGTATTGGCAAAGGCATATTGGCCGAGTCCGAATTGCAGGCGATTCACAACCATATGATCGAATCGTTGGCGCGCGATGGCGCGCGTATCGATAAAATTTATTTTGCGCCCGATCATCCGGATCGTCCGACCAACCGGCGCAAACCCGGTTCCGGCATGATCGACGAAGCGTTGGCGCATTTCAATATTCAGCCCCAGAAAACCATTATGATCGGCGATGCGTTGCGCGATTTACAAGCAGCCAAGGGAGCTGCCCAAGGCGCGGGGTGCCACAGATGTTTGATTAAAACGGGGCGCGGCATGGAAACTTGGATGCAAGGTATTCCCGATTCTATCCGGCCTGTTATAATCGCGGATCATTTGGATCACGCCGTCGATCAGGTCATGTCGCTTGAAAGTTAGAAAAATATATCAACGCAAACGGTTTTGGGGGCTTGTCGTTTTGGCCATCATCGCCTTTGCGTGGGGCATGGGATTGCGGTGGTTTACCATGCAAATTCCCGATCATATCGACAACATGACGCAAAAAACCGACGCGATCGTGGTTTTAACCGGCGGCGCCGACCGTTTGCAATCCAGCGTGGATTTATTGTTGAACGGGCGGGCGAAAAAATTATTCATCACCGGCGTCGGCGGCAAGGTCAAAGAACTGGGCGATTTGAATTTGCAATTGCCGAAAAATTATGACCCCAATTGCTGTATCGAGCTTGGGTACCGCGCCGAAGACACGTTCGGCAACGCCGCCGAGGCGGCGCATTGGATGCAGCATCACCGGTACAAATCATTGCGTCTTGTGACGGCGGCGTATCATATGCCGCGCAGTCTTTTGGAATTCCGCAATGCGATGCCGGATGCCGAAATCGTTCCGCACCCGATTTTTTTAAACCATGTCCGAACTCAGGAATGGTGGCGTTGGCCTGGGACTACTTTGCTGGTCTTGGGGGAATACCATAAATATCTGTTTGCCCGTTTAGGCCATTGGTTTTTAACGGCTTATTTTCAAACAACAGAAAATCCACCCGTCGAGTAATTTTATTGCTTTTTAGCTTTTTAAAAGTAGTTCCGGCGAGTTTGCCGGTTGACTTTTGTTTCCTTTTAAGACTATATTAACGCGATTTTAAATAATACCTGTCGCGCAAAAATATATAGAGTCTTTACAACAATTTAGTTGTAATCGACCATAACCGATAATGGAGCAGTGGAATGGCTAAATCGATCGAAGCGAAATCGACCCCGTCGAAAATTGAACAATCGCAGGTAAAAGAAGCGGCGACATACCAAAAACTGCCTTTGGACATACCGCAAGACGGCGAAACCATTACCATTAAAATCGAACCGGGCACATTGGTTCATTTGAATTTCGACCTTGGCCAGGCGCAAACCGCGGTCGATGGCGCCAATTTGGTGTTGAATTTCGACAATGGCGGCAAAATGGTGCTGCTCAACTTCTTTCCGCTGACCGGTGAACATTCCGCAACGGCTTTACAAACCGAAGATCAGCAAATTATCCCATCCGAAAGCTTGATGGCGACCTTGTTGCGTTTGAACGACATTCAAACCGCCGAAGGTCCAGCCGAAGGCAATCGCGGCGCCAATGACAATGGCGGCGGCGCGGCATTTGGCGTTTACGATCAAGAATTCGTTTTGCCGGGCATTCGCCCGATTGGCATTTTGGACAATCAGAATTTTTCATCGGACGGTATCGATCCGAACGCGGCGCGCAATTTGGCCGATTTGTCGAATTTGGCTGGCGGTCCCGGCGGCCCTGGCGAACCGCCTGTTTTGCCGCCTTTGTTCACACCCGGCAACGACACGGTGAATTTCAACAATGTCGTCGCGGGCACATATTTGGCGGGCACGCAATATAACGGACTTGATGGCGACGATTACGTGATTTTGGCGAATTCGTCCGGCATCGCATCGGCGGCTGGATTTGTCGGCATGACATTCCGCGCGGGCGGCGGCAATGATACCGTTATCGGCGGCAATCAAAACGACATCGTGTACGGCGATTCGGGCAATGACAATTTGTCCGGCGGCGCGGGCACCGACAGTCTTTATGGCGGCACCGGCGACGATATGTTGGATGGCGGCGCGGATAATGATTTTCTGGACGGCGGCGACGGCGATGATTCCGTTTCTGGCGGATCGGGCAACGATTTGGTTTATGGCGGCCTCGGCAACGACAAATTATATGGCGGCACCGGCGACGATACGCTTGATGGCGGCCTTGGCAATGACAAATTATACGGCGATTCCGGCAACGATACGTTGGATGGCGGCGATGGCGACGATTTGCTGGATGGCGGATCGGGCGACGATGCATTGAATGGCGGCGAAGGTGGCGACAATTTATCCGGCGGTCAGGGCAACGACAGTTTGTTCGGCGGCGCGGGCAACGATACCATCGATGGCGGCGTTGGCGACGATTATATCGATGCCGGATCGGGCGACGATTTGGTTTATGGCGGCGATGGCAACGATACGATTTTGGGCAATGACGGTTTGGACGTTATTTATGCCGGTGATGGCAACAACACCGTCGTTGGCGGCGCTGGCGTCGATTATATCTTTACGGGTTCGGGCGACGATTTGATTTACGGCGACAATTTGACTCCGGATGCGGGGGCGGGCGACGATTATATTGAATCTGGCGCGGGCAATGACCGCGTTTATGCCGGTGCGGGATATGACCGCGTTTACGCGGGCGCGGGCGACGATTTGGTCGAAGGCGGCGATGGCGACGATGCGGTGTATGGCGAAGACGGCGACGATTCGTTGTACGGCCAGGCGGGCAACGACAATTTGTCGGGCGGCGCGGGCAAAGATTATTTGAATGGCGGCGATGGCAACGACACCATGTATGGCGGCGACGGCAAGGATAAATTGGATGGCGGCGCAGGCAACGATTTGATGTATGGCGGCGACGGCGATGACGATGCTGGCGGCGGCGAAGGCAACGATACCATGTATGGCGGCGCGGGCGACGATAATCTGGGCGGCGATGCAGGCGACGATGAATTGCATGGCGACGAAGGCAATGACCGTTTATATGGCGGCCTGGGCAAAGACAATTTATACGGCGGCGTCGGCAATGATTTGCTGAACGGCGACGATGACGAAGATTATTTGAACGGCGGCGATGGCAACGACACGTTAAACGGCGGCAATGGAAACGACAAATTGGATGGCGGCGACGGCGACGATTTGATCAATGCTGGCGCTGGTAACGATAATGCTGGCGGCGGTGCAGGCAACGATACCATGTATGGCGGTCTGGGTGATGACAATCTGGGCGGCGATGCGGGTGACGATACGTTGTACGGCGAAGAAGGCAATGACCGTTTATATGGCGGTCTGGGCAAAGACAATTTATACGGCGGCGTCGGCAATGATTTGCTGAACGGCGACGATGACGAAGATTATTTGAACGGCGGCGATGGCAACGACACGTTAAACGGCGGCAATGGAAACGACAAATTGGATGGCGGCGACGGCGACGATTTGATCAATGCTGGCGCTGGTAACGATAATGCTGGCGGCGGTGCAGGCAACGATACCATGTATGGCGGCGCAGGCGACGATAATTTGGGCGGCGATGCTGGCGATGATTATCTGAACGGCGAAGAAGGCAATGACCGTTTGTACGGCGGCGATGGCAACGATCGCATCGTTGGCGGCGCGGGCGACGATTTGGTTTATGGCGGCAACGGCGATGATATTGTGGTTGGCGAAGACGGCGACGACACAATTTATGGCGATGCTGGAGACGATCTTTTGCATGGCCAGGCCGGCAATGACCGCATGTATGGCGGTATTGGCGCGGATTATTTGTCCGGCGGCGACGGCGACGACCAATTGAACGGCGGCGATGGCAATGATTTGCTGCATGGCGGCGATGGCGATGACACGTTAAACGGTGATGCTGGCGACGACACATTATACGGTTCGTTCGGCAAAGATCTTTTGCGCGGTGGCGACGGCAATGACGTTCTGTTCGGCGAAGACGGCGATGACACCGTTTACGGCGATTCCGGCAACGACACCGTGTTGGGTGGCAACGGAAATGATTTTGTATTCGGCGGCGACGGCAATGATTTCGTAAACGGCCAAGATGGCGACGATTACGTCAATGGCGGCGCGGGTGACGATATTTTGCTGGGCGAAGACGGCAACGATAAATTGGACGGCGGCGATGGCAACGATTACATCGCTGGCGGCGCGGGCAACGACAATGCCGGCGGTGGCGCCGGTAACGACTTTATGGTCGGCGGTCTTGGCGACGATAATTTGGGTGGCGATGCCGGCGACGACGAATTGTACGGCGAAGCGGGCAATGACCGTTTATATGGCGGCCTTGGCAACGACAAATTGTTCGGCGGCGAAGGCAATGATTTGGTTTTAGGCGATGCCGGAGACGACATCATCGAAGGCGGCCAGGGCGACGATAATTTATCGGGCGGCGACGGTAACGATACCATTCATGGCGACGACCCGGCGTTTTACAACCTGGGCGGCAACGACATTATTTCCGGCGGCGCTGGCGAAGATATTATCGACGGCGGCTGGGGTGACGATGTCATCGATGGCGGCGACGATAACGATCAGATTTTTGGCGGTTTTGGCAATGACAAAATCACCGGCGGCAACGGCAACGACATCGTATTCGCGGCAGACGGCGACGACGAAGTATATGGCGGCGCAGGCAATGATTATTTGAATGGCGGCGACGGCGACGATTTGATTTACGGCGAAGACGGCGACGACACCATCGACGGCGATCCAGGCAATGACCGCATTTACGGCGGCATCGGCAATGATTTGATCGATGGCGGCGCAGGCAACGATTTGATCGAAGGCGGCGACGGCAATGACCGTATTTACGCGGGCATTGGCGACGATTTCGTCAATGGCGGCGACGGCGACGATTTGATTTACGGCCAAGACGGCAATGACGAATTGTACGGTAAATTGGGCAATGACGTTGTATATGGCGGATTGGGCAACGACACCATCGAAGGCAGCGACGGCAACGATGCGTTGTTCGGCCAAGATGGCGATGACATTATTTATGGCGGCGACGATAGCGACATCATCAGCGGCGGCGACGGCAACGATGTGTTGCTGGGCGATGCGGGCGATGACTTTATCACTGGCGATTCCGGCGACGATATGATCGGCGGCGGCGCGGGCGATGACGCCATTTTCGGCGGATCCGGAAATGATTTCGTTATGGGCGGCGCAGGCCATGATTTGATCGATGGCGGATCGGGCAATGATACGTTGTACGGCGAAGACGGCAACGACATCATGTTTGGCGATTCCGGCGCGGATCGCATGTATGGCGGCAATGGCGACGATACCATGTACGGCGATTCCGGCGATGACACAATCGACAGCGGCGCCGGCGACGATACGGTTTACGGCGGCATCGGCGATGATTTCATTTTCACCAGCGACGGCAATGACCGCATTTACGCGGGCATCGGCGACGATTTGATTTATGCCGGCAACGGTTACGATTATGTCGAAGGCGGCGCGGGCGACGATGTCATTTGGGGTGGCGACGAAATCGGCGGTATCGCGTTTTCGGTCAACGCATTCAATTGGAACAACACAACCGATGCTTTGGATTTGGTTGGGCGCAATATCGTCGGCGGCGTTTTATCGGCCGAAGACGCGGCGAATATTTCGGTCAATGGCAGCACGCTGGGCATTGTCGGTGTTACCGCCAGCGCGCCTCCGGGGCACGAATTGGGATATAATCCGTTACTGGGTATGTCCGAAGAAATGGTGTTCAATTTCAACACCACCATGAATCATGGCCAAATCACGGTTGGAAACATCCATGCCGGCGAATATGGCGCGACCGAACAAGGCATGTGGCAAGCGTTTGATCAAGGCGTTTTGGTCGGCACTGGATTCTTCCAGGGCGGATCGACCGGTTTGTTGACATTCCATATCGGTTTCAATTTCGACAAATTGGTTCTAAGCGCGACAGGTTATGTCGGCGGCGGCGCAGCACAAGAAGCGGCCGGTTACGACAGCAGCGACTTTACATTCGTTTCGGCCAGCTTTACGGCGATGGGCGCGGGCGATACTTTGCATGGCGGCGCTGGCAATGACCGCATTTACGGCGGCGGCGGCGACGACAGATTGTTCGGCGAAACCGGCCATGACTGGCTCAGCGGCGGTACGGGCAACGACACGATTCGTGGCGGCGCGGGCGACGATATGTTGCTGGGCGATTCTGGCAACGATACGTTGTACGATGGCGCGGGCGACGATACGTTGGTTGGCGGCACCGGTTGGGACACGTTGGTTCTGGGTGGCGGTGGCGACACCGTTGTGTGGAACGCGGGCGATACATCGGGCGGCGCGATGGACGATATTTTCAATTTTATGACCGGCCAGGATCAATTGGATATTTCCAGCCTGCTCAGCGGATATAGCGGCGTTCTAAGCGAATTCGCGCGTTTTGTGGACGGATTCGGACAAACCACATTGCAAGTCGATATGAACGGTTCCGCCGGCGGATCGAATTGGCAAAATGTGGCGTTGTTGCACGGCGTTACATTCGGTGGCGGCACCGTGAAATATACCGATATTATCGCAACCTAATATAACAGGGGTAATCGATGCCATTGGACGATGATTTGGAATTTGCAGACGACGCTGTGTTGGGAAAATTTCCGCGCGGCGAACGGGTTGTTGTGCAAACAGGGCCTAATTCAACTATGTCGGCTTATGTTCCGCCCGGACGGCAAAATACCGTCGTAGATTTGGGCGGCGGCAGATCGATGTCGTTTGCCAGATCCACAGGAATCCCGGTATCTATTGGCATATTACTGGAAAAAATTCATACAAACGCCAAATAATTTACCCCGGCGGGGTTGCCGCCGGTTTGGCGTGCGCGGGGAACATGCCGCTGGGCGCCTTCGTGCGGCGGTATCGCGCCGGATGCGCCGAATAAACTTCTTTTTTTGCTTCGATCAACAATAAACCGGCGAATTGGGTGAACAACGCCCCGCCGATTTTTTCAAACAATTTGCTGGACGACAACATGAACCGCGATTGCGACGGCGGCATGTATAATGTCCGCGTAATACCGATAGGTGTAAATAATTCCTGGCGCAAAACCCAAGACAATTGCGATGCCGAATATGGTTGTCCCGTGCCGAACGGCGTGTGTTCGAACCGCGCCCATAATCCAATCCGGTTCGGCACAACCAGCAGTAAACGCCCATCGCCGGTCAATACCCGCCAGGATTCTTGCAATAAATGATTGGCGTCGTTGCAACCTTCCAGGCCGTGAACCATCAATATCCGGTCGATCGAATAATCTTCGAACGGCAAATTGGTTTCATCGGCCAAAACCGCGACGTTGCGCCCGTCTTCGGGCCAGGCCGCGATACCTTGGGTTGCGGGCATAATGGCGGCGATCCGTTCCGCTTCGTCGGAAAATAATTTTAAATAAGGCGTTGTGTATCCAAGACCTAAAATACGCTGGCCATGCACGCCCGGCCAGATGGCGCGTATGTGTTGCCGCAACGACCGCCGGGCAATGTGCCCCAACGGCGAATTATAAAAATGCATAAGATCGAGTATATCGTTATACATAAGGATATGGACAGTTCGGCATGATCGACATTATCACACTTCCGGTTCTAAAAGACAATTACGCCTATGTGTTGCGCAACAACGATAGCGGCGAATGTGCCATTATCGATCCAAGCGTCGCCGACGAGGTGATCGATTATTTAACAATCCATAAAATGCGGTTGAATTATATCGTCAACACGCACCATCATTGGGATCATGTCGGCGGCAATATCGAATTGAAAAATCATTATTCCGCGCAGGTGATCGGCGCCGATGCCGACAAAAACCGCATTCCCGGCATCGACCGCACCGTGATTCCCGGACAGATTTTCGATCTTTTGGGAACGCAATGGCAAGTGATCGATACGCCCGGCCATACAATCGGCCATGTGGCGTTTTATTTGCCGGAATTGAAATCGTTGTTTTGCGGCGATACGTTGTTCGGGCTTGGCGTTGGCGGCATATTCGAAGGCACGCGCGCGCAAATGTGGCAATCGATCGCCAAATTGAAATCATTGCCGGACGATACCAAAATTTATTGCGGGCACGAATATACGATGGCGTTTGCCAAATTCGCGGCACGGTTGGAACCGGATCGCCAGGATTTAAAAGAATATATCGATTCCATGAAACAAAAACGCCAACGTGGCGCCCCGACTGTGCCGTTGATGTTGGGCCAAGAACGCGTCATGAGCCCGTATATGCGCGCCGATTGCGCGGATATGCAGGAATTGATGGATATGAAGGGCGCGGATCCGGCGGATGTTTTTGCGAAAATTTATTCTATCGAAGCGTAACCGGAATATCGGCATCCGAATTTTTTATAGTATGTTTCGATTTCCCGCCGATAATCGCCGCCGCGACGATCATCGCGCCGCCCACGAACAGCGACGGTGAAAATTCCGTTCCCATGGCCAGGGCGATAAATACCGCCGACAGCAGCGGGATAAAATAAGCGCAAAAAGCCAAAAGACGGTAATTGCCCAATTTTATGCCGACTTCCCAAAATAAATACGACACCGGGATAATGCCGAACGCCAATAAATCCGGATATAATGCCTGCGGAATTTCCGGCATCGCCGGGGTTTGAAAATAAAAAATCGTAAAACTGATGGCGGCATAAATTAAAAACGGACCGCCTTGGATGCTGGTGGAATTTTCGGCGTAATATTTGCGCATGCAAACCTGATATATCGCCCATAACAATCCCGCCAAAAACGCCAACGCGTACCCGGGGGCGTATTCATCGCTCCACATCGTTTTGGCGTCGCCCAATAAAATTACCGCGCAACCCAAAACGCCCAGAATAATTCCGATCAATCCGCGCGATCCTATTTTTTCGCCGTTTAACAGCGCGCCCAGCAAAATAACATGCACCGGCCACAGGTAATTGATCATATTCGCTTCGGCCGTAGGCGCGTGTTGCAGCGACAATATATAAGCCGATTGCGACACCAATATTCCAAGAACGCTAAGCGCGCGCATGCCAAAAGGATGCGTGAATTCCGACCATATATTTTCGCCCTTCATAATCCGGGCGAACGTTAAAATAATGCCGCTGATTAAAAACCGGCAACCCATCAGGAAAAATGCCGATAACGGCGACAGCAGAACCACCAAAAGCGGCGTCAGCGACCATAATGGAATCGCAGATAATCCGATGAACGTGTTTCTGTTTGTTTGATCCAATTGAAGTTCCAAGCACCTAGTTTCAAGTTCCAAGTTTAAGAGAAATTCGACAAGTTAGAAAACTTGGTACTCGGTACTTGGAACTTTGAATTTTTTTAAACCATATACTGGCCGCCATTGATATCGAACGTGGCGCCATTGACGAACGACGATTTATCGGACGCCAGCCAGACAACCAAATCCGCGACGTCTTCGGGTGTGCCCAAACGGTTGGCCGGAATTTGCGCGATGATTTTTTGCAAAATCGCGGCATCGACGGCTTGGACCATTTCGGTATTAATGTATCCGGGCGCGACCGCATTCACGGTAATGCCCTTGGCGGCGGATTCCAATGCCAACGAACGCGTGAATCCCAAAATGCCGGATTTGGCGGCGGAATAATTGGTTTGGCCGAACTGACCCTTGCGGCCATTGACCGATCCGATATTGATAATCCGCCCCCACGACCGCGCGCGCATTCCTTCGATCACATTGCGGCACATATTGAAGCAGCTGGTCAGATTCGTTTCGATCACTTTTTGCCATTGATCCGGTGTCATTTTATGTAACGTCGTATCCTGGGTAATTCCGGCATTGTTGACCAGAACTTCGATGGGGCGTTTTAAATCCGATTCGATTTTGGCGATACCATTTTTACACGCATCGAAATTGCCGACATCCCATTTAAATACATGGATGCCGGTATCGGCGGAAAATTTCTGCGCGGCTTCATCGTTGCTGTGATACGTCGCCGCAACCACATGCCCGTCGGCTTTTAAATATTTGCTTAGAGCCGCGCCAATGCCGCGCGTGCCGCCGGTGACTAATGCTAATCTTTGTGTCATATCGTTTTCCTTTTTCCTAAGCCGCTTCTACACACATCGCAATACCCATGCCGCCGCCGATGCACAGCGTGGCAAGGCCGCGTTTCGCATCCCGTTTTTGCATTTCGTGCAATAACGTGACCATCACACGCGTGCCGGATGCGCCAATCGGATGACCCAATGCGATCGCGCCGCCATTGACGTTCACGCGCGATAAATCCCAGCCCATGTCCTTGTTCACCGCGCATGCTTGTGCGGCAAACGCCTCGTTGGCTTCGATTAAATCCAAATCCGATGCTTTCCAGCCCGCTTTTTCCAGTGCCTTGCGCGATGCCGGAATTGGCCCAGTGCCCATAATGGTTGGATCGACGCCTGCGGTGGCCCAGGATGCAATCCGGGCAAGGGGTTTAAGGCCGCGTTTTTTGGCCTCATCCGCCGACATTAAAATAACTGCCGCCGCGCCATCGTTCAATCCCGATGCGTTGCCCGCCGTAACGGTGCCGGATTTATCGAATGCGGGTTTCAATCCTTGTAACGATTCGGCGGTCACGCCAGCGCGGATATATTCGTCGGTATCGAATGTGACATCGCCTTTTTTGTTTTTGATAATAATTGGAATAATTTCGTCTTTGAATTTGCCGGATTTTTGCGCGGCTTCGGCCTTGTTCTGCGAATTGGCGGCGAATTGATCTTGCATGTCGCGGGTAATCTGCCATTTCTGCGCCACGTTTTCGGCCGTGATGCCCATATGGTAATTATTGAAAACATCGGTCAATCCGTCGCGGATCATCGTATCGGTAAATTCAAGCCCGCCCATTTTCTGCCCCCCGCGCAAAAACGCGCTGTGATGCGACAGGCTCATGCTTTCTTGGCCGCCTGCGACCACGATTTTCGCATCGTCGTTGGCGATGGATTGCAGACCAAGGGCGATCGCGCGCAATCCCGATCCGCAAACTTGGTTGATGGTCATCGCGGTTTTCTCAACTGGAATTCCGGCGGCGATCGATGCCTGGCGGGCAGGGTTCATACCCTGGCCAGCGGTTAAAATTTGTCCCATGATAACTTCGTCGACATCAATCGCGGAAATTTTGGCGCGGGTCAATGCGTGTTTGATCACTTCCGCGCCCAATATATGCGCCGGGGTTGTGGCCAGCGTGCCAAGAAAAGATCCAATCGCGGTGCGCGCGGCGGAAACGATAACGATGTCTTTGGCCATAAAAGCCTCCTAGGAAAAAAGGGGGGGTAAAAAGATAAGGTAAAATAGGAGATTTAGGGCGCAGAAGCAATAAGAGTGTGTCATCTCTCACCCTAAAGGGTTCGGGATGACAGTTATGTGTGGTTGAGCCATTTGACAATTTGCGGCCAGATTTCTTTTTCCGCATAGGAACTGGCCATCAACCCGATATGTCCGGTTTCGGCGTTTATAATCTTTTTGCGCGCAAGGTTTTTGGCCAGTTGGCGGGCGTTTTCCGGCGGCACTATCCGGTCTTTGCGCGGGATCACCAAAAGAACCGGTTTGCGGATGGATTTTGGGTTCATATCCTTGCCCAAAACCTTGAATTTTCCTTGGCCGATTTTGTTGTCGCGATACCAATCGCGCAAACATTGCGTCAACACGCCATGCGACAATTCCACGCCGTCATTGATCCAATCTTCGAGAGCGGCGAATTGCCGCATCGGTGCCGCGCCGGGATTATGTTTGCCGATTTTGGTGAATTTGCGCACGACCAATAACGGGTCTATGTCGAAAAACATCGATTGGATCAGATCGATTGGAATCAATCCGGTTTTTTCAAAATGCGGCAACACGCGATTGATGTAAAAATCGATTTTTTCCGTTTGCGGATAAGTTTTGGCGAAATCCCACGGCGTTGCGATCAACATCAATCCTGTATAATCGCGCGGCCGGTGCAGCGCGTTTGCAACCGCGAAAACCCCGCCCATGCAATAACCGGAAATAACCGGTTTGTGCGGTTTTACCTTGGCGCAAACATGGTCGAACGCTTGCAATAAAATTTGGGTGTACCCGGAAAAATCTAAATCTTTTTCGCGCGGCCCTGGCGCGCCCCAATCCAAAATAATCGGGCGGAATCCTTGGGCGCGCAAATAACCGGCGAATGTTTTTTCCGGCAATAAATCCAGAATATAATATTTATTGACCAAAGACGGGATAATAAAAACCGGCGGCGCGTTTTTGTTTTCAGATCCATAATCCAACACACGCATATCGCCGCGCCGCCATATTGTTTTTGCCTTTGGTTTCGGGCGTTTGAACGGATTTGCGTGATATGTCTGAATCCCTGCCTGAAAATGATCCAGATTATTTTTTGCGTGTTCGTCGATGGCCAGGCGCAGTTTTTGTTTTTCTTCGCCGGTCAGTTTTTCGGTTTTTGCGATCAGATTTTTCGCCGTTTTGTGCAGTTGCGGATGAAACGGAATTTCCCCCGTTTGCAAGCCCGGCCATAACAGACGCAAACTTTGCCAGGTCAGCATCGCCGTGTTGGAATGTAAAAAAATCGGCCGGGGACCCGAACGGGTTGGCGTTTTTTTGATTTTTGGTTTGGTGTTCATGGATCACATCCTGCCACAACGGGTTTTGATTCGGCATATTGCTAAAAAGACTTTGCAGCCAGCCGATACTGTTGGGATCTTTCAGCCACAGCGTGACCTGTTCGCACCACAAATCCGCCCATTCTTGGGCCAGCCCGTCAATTTTTTTATGTTCGGCGGTAGTTTTGATCATGCAATAATCGGCTGGGAATTATGTTTGCGGAAATTATGCTTTGGCGATTCGGGTCAGTGTAGTATAAAAGAGACGAATTATAAACAATGATAAGGCGGGAATTTATGGCCAAACAAAATATTCCACAAATCGTTATTAAAAAATACGCCAACCGGCGGTTATACAACACGTCCACCAGCACCTATGTGACATTGGACGATTTGTGCAACATGGTTAAAAAAGGCACCGATTTCGGCGTATACGACGCCAAAAACGGCGACGATTTGACCCGTTCGGTTTTGACGCAAATCATTGTCGAACAAGAAGCCAAAGGCACCAATTTGCTGCCCGTCAGTTTTTTGAAAAAGCTGATCAGTTTTTACGGCGGCAATATGCAAATGCCGGTCGCCAAATATCTCGAAGATTCGATGCATAGTTTCGTTGCGAACCAAGAACGCATTCAACGCCAGTGGAATGAGGCGTTGGGCATGATTCCCGGGATGGGCGCGATCAATGAAATGAGCAAGCAAAACATGGCGATGATCGAAAAAACCATGCGCATGTTCAATCCGTTTTCGCCCGAACAAATGCCGCAATCCACGCCGACGCACGGCCTGAGCGAAACCGCGCGCGCCGAGGCGGAATATCACAAATTGCGCGATCAAATCGACGAATTGCAACGGCAATTCATGGGATTGTCGAAAAAATCCGATAAAAAATAATCCGTTTGCGTTTGTGGAATTTAACCGG
>CAYWJR010000025.1:0-20166 GCA_964458615.1 uncultured Alphaproteobacteria bacterium | reverse complement strand
TTTTGTCGATGGATTGATTTTAAAACCGGTCGCATCGTTGTACCGCGATTTGCCGCCGCCACCCGTGCGCGAATCGATGGATAATTTCCTGACCAATTTGCATTCTCCTGTCAATTTCGCCAACGGCGTATTGCAGGGCGACATCGACCATGCCGGCGATACGTTATTCCGTTTCGTCGTCAATTCCACAGTCGGCGTTTTGGGATTGTTCGACGTTGCCGACAATTGGTTCAACGTCAAAGGACGCCACGAAGATTTCGGCCAAACATTGGGCGTTTGGGGCATGGACGACAGCGCGTATGTCGTATTGCCGTTGATCGGCCCGTCCAACACCCGCGATTCGATCGGCCGCGTCGCCGACTTTTTCATGGATCCGTTGCGTTATATTTTGTTGGTTCACAACGACGAAGAAGAATTATTCCTGTCCCGCACCATCGCCGACGGCGTAAGCGCGCGGGCAAAAACGATCGATGTTTTGGACGATATCGAACAAGGTTCGGTCGATTATTACGCATCGATTCGCAGCCTGTATAAACAACGCCGCGATTATTTGATTCAAAACAAAAATTTGCGCGACGATCAATTCGCGCCAGGCGCGCCGACCGACACCAAAAAAACAAAATCGTCTGATATAATCGGCAAAGACGGCGTTAAAAAATCGGCCGCCAAGAAAGTCGATTTAAAGATCCTTGGCGATTCCGAGGGCGGAATTTTAAACACCAGCGATCTTCCGGCATCAACCCCTAAATTCGTGTCGATACAATAACATGCGTTCTATATTTTCTTATGCGGCGTTATTCATTTTGTTGTCCATGGCAACCGTTTTCGCCGCGGCGTCGACGCCTGCGCAAACTTTTGTCGAAAGCCTGAGCAAGGTAGCCATTTCCACGTTGACCAAACGCGAATTGACATCGGCCGAACGCGATCATCGTTTCCGCGTTCTGTTGAACCAAAATTTCGACGTTCCGGCGATTGGCCGTTTTGCGATTGGCCGTTATTGGCGCACCGCCAGCGTCGACCAGCAACAAGAATATTTGCGCCTGTTCGAATCGGTGATCGTCGGCACGTATTCGGCGCGGTTTTCAAAATATTCCGGCCAAACCATTCAAACCACCGGCATCAAAAAAGAAGTCGATTCGGTTTTGGTATCGTCCAAAATGATCAGCCCGGATGGTTCGGAACCGGTGATGATCGACTGGCGTTTAAAACCGGACGGCGATTCTTTTAAAATCGTGGATTTGATCGTCGAAGGCGTCAGCATGAGCACAACGCAGCGCAGCGAATTTTCCAGCGTGATCGAACGCAATGGCGGCAATGTCGAATCGTTGTTGAATGTATTGCGCAAAAAAACCGAAAAACGCGCCCAAGCCAAAGAAGTCACCGTGCACACGGATTAATGGCTTAATTGCCGATCAATCGGCCTTTTATATTGAACATAAAAAAATGCCCGGATATTTTCCGGGCATTTTGTTTTGCGGCTGTAATACGTTTATTGCAACATAAAGCTGGCATTAATGCCGATGTTGATGTCCTGTTTTCCGGCTTCGATAGTTGGCGACATGGAATCGGCGGCCATGCCTGCTTCGGCTTTCATCATCGCGCGCTGCATATAAACCGGCGGCTGCATCGGCGCGCCTTCTTGGGCGATGGATAAAACGCCGCCCAATTTCGCGCCAACCGCCGACGCCATGCGTTCGGCATTGCTGCGCGCGTCGGCGACCGCATCGGCCAGGCAATCTTTGGCCGCTTGTTTGTATTTATCCGGGCTGACGATCAATTGCCATTGGCCGACATCTTTCATGTTGGATTCGGCGGCAATCGCCATCACATCGCCCATGCGGTCGATGTCGGACGTTTCCAATTTCAATCCCACGCGCGCCTGATAACCGCGCAATGTTTGTTTGCCGTTATTCCAATCGTACATCGGTTGAACGTTGTATTCCGATGTTGAAATATCCGCGTCTTTCAATTTCATTTTTTGAATTTGCGCCCGCGCCGATTCATAATTTTTTACCGCTTCTGCGACGGCGGATTTCAGATCGCGCGCATTGACCGCAACCGCGGTCATGGTCAACATCGCCTTGTCCGGAACCAATTCGCGGCGGCAAGTGCCGTTGACGGAAACGGAACGGACGATGACATCGCCGTCTTTGTTGATCAATGTCGCGGCGTGCGGCGATGCGGCAGCCACGGTCAAAGCGGCAAGGGCGGCAAGGCCGGTGATTTTCGCATATTTCATTTTTGTTCCTTTCGGGGCGGTTGACGATAAAATTTGGCGATAGAAGGTGACAGCGCAGTTAACCCGCACGCCGGACGATTATAATAGCCGCCCAGTTGCGGGACAATCCATCATGCATAAAAAAACCGCCATTTTTATGGCGGTTTCATTTATGATTATGCCGCGATAGTTAATGGGCGGTATTTAATTCGGCGCGGCGTGTCCGCTTCGATGCCCAGGCGGCGTTTGCGGTCGGCTTCGTAATCCTGGTAATTGCCTTCGAACCAAACGACTTGGGAATCGCCTTCGAACGCCAAAATGTGCGTCGCCAAACGGTCCAAAAACCAGCGGTCGTGCGAAATGATGACCGCGCAGCCGGGAAAATCGAACAAGCCTTCTTCCAATGCGCGCAATGTGTCGACGTCTAAATCGTTGGTCGGTTCGTCCAGCAACAATAAATTCACGCCGGATTTCAACATTTTCGCCAAATGAACCCTGTTGCGTTCGCCGCCCGACAATTGGCCGACGCGTTTTTGTTGATCGGATCCGCGGAAATTGAATTGGCCGCAATACGCGCGCGACGGCATTTTTTTGCGTCCCAAATCGATTTCGTCGTTGCCGCCGGAAATTTCTTCCCATACGGTTTTTTTATCGTCCAGCGCGTCGCGCGATTGATCGACATATCCCAATTTCACCGAATCGCCGATTTTGATCGCGCCGCCATCTGGTTTTTCGGTTCCCGTGATCATGCGGAACAACGTGGTTTTACCCGCGCCGTTGGGGCCGATAATGCCGACGATGCCGCCGCGAGGCAAATTGAACGACAAATTGTCGAACAACAAACGGTCGCCGAACGATTTGCGCAAATTGTCCGCTTCGATTACGATATTGCCCAATTCAGGGCCCGGCGGAATAACGATTTGCGCGGTATCGCCGACTTTTTCTTTGGATTTGGCCAGCAATTCGTCATAGGCCTGAATACGCGCTTTGGATTTTGCCTGGCGCGCTTTTGGCGAGGATTTGATCCATTCGCGTTCTTCGGCCAATGCGCGTTGACGGGCGGATTCTTCTTTTTCTTCTTGCGCCAAACGTTTTTGTTTTTGTTCCAGCCAGCTGGAATAATTGCCTTCGTACGGAATACCGGTGCCGCGATCCAATTCCAGCATCCAGTTGGCGACGTTGTCAAAGAAATAACGGTCGTGGGTAATCGTGACCACGGTGCCTTTGTATTCTTGCAAATGGCGTTCCAGCCATGCGACCGATTCCGCGTCCAAATGGTTGGTCGGTTCATCGAGCAGCAATAAATCCGGTTTTTGCAGCAATAATTTGCACAACGCGACGCGGCGGATTTCACCGCCCGACAATTTGGTGATGCCAGAATCGCCCGGCGGGCAACGCAACGCGTCCAGCGCGATTTCAACCTGGCGTTCGATTTCCCACCCGTCGACCGCGTCGATTTTTTCCTGCAATTCGGCTTGTTCCGCAAGCAACGCGTTCATTTCGTCGTCGTTCGAAACCTCGCCGAATTTCATATTCACTTCTTCGAACCGTTTCAAAAGCGCGCGGGTTTCATCAAGCGCCTCCAGCACGTTTTCCATCACGGTTTTATTGGCGTCCAATTTCGGTTCTTGGGGCAAATACCCGACCTTTGCGCCTTGGGCGGCATACGCCTCGCCGGTGAATTCGGTGTCGATGCCCGCCATGATTTTCATCAATGTGGATTTACCCGCGCCGTTGGGGCCGATAATGCCGATTTTCGCGCCAGGCAGAAACGACAGCCATATATCCTTCAGCACTTCTTTGCCGCCGGGATAAACCTTGGTCATGCCCTTCATTGTGAAAACAAATTGGTAAGATGCCATAAAAAGCCCCATTGATGAATAACGGGTGTTTCATAGCAGAATTAAGCCGATATGACTAGTGTTTCGAAACAACCAGTTCGCGGTGTTTAAACGCGGCGCTTGGCTTGCGCCGCAACGATTTGTTGCGGCGTCAATGTGGTTTTCGACCCAGCCGGTGCGGGGGTCAATCCGCCGCCGATACGCGGATTCCGGCCGGATTGATGCATTGCCGTCGCGCGGTCGATGGATTCTTGTTCTGCGGTGCGCACCTGGGCAAAGTCTTGAAATAAATCCATTCGCGCAACATCCACATTGCCAAACCCATTCATGTAATGATTTTTATCGCGCCCGGCGCCGTTGATTTCGCGTTTATTCGCGTCGGCCAAATTTTCCATCAACCCAACCGATCCGTATTTATCCAATTCGCCCAATGACGATTCGGCGCCATTCATATTCGTGCCCTTGGTCAGGCGTTCAAACATGGCGAGCACCGCATCGGCCTTGTCCCGGCCAATCGATGCCGCATTGTTTCGCGTCGCGCCCATATCCTTGACCGCCTGAACCATTGCGGGTTTCGATTTGATCATGTCCTGAAACACAGCGCCCAATTTTCCGGCAAAGTCGGTTTCATTTTGTTTCACCGCGGATGGATCGATGGTTTTCGTATTGTGCAATGTTTCGTCTTTGGCGGAAAAACCCGATTTAATTTCGCCCAAGGATTTCAACCAAGTTTTGCATTGCGCGGTCATTTTCTGGCTGGCATCGGTTTTGCCCGCGCCATCCAATTCCGACATGGCGATCATGGTCGTTAAAAATTTCGATGCGCGTCTGGCATGTATCGCATATTCATATACGGATGGTTTTTCGGCCATAATATCTGCCCCGATAATTGTTAATTTTTACCTTTCATATTGTATCCTATTAAGATATTAAAATCAAGCGCTTGTTACCTGCGGCGTATTGACGCTATGTGGTTGCAAAATGAGGGGTTTTGTTTTACCAATCGGCCAAATGACCCTGAATCCAACAACCCGTTTTTGCGTTAAACCGATATTATTCGCCCTGTTGATCGCGGCGATATTGGTGCGCGGGTTGGTGCCGATAGGGTATATGCCCGACATCGCATCGGGTTTGTTCAAAATCACCATTTGCACCGAAAACGGCGCGCAAGAAATCGCCTGGAATGGGAATGGCGATCATCAAGACGGAAATCGCAAAAGCGTTTGCGATTTTACGGGTTTGATTTCAGCATTTATTTTGCCGCCGGTTATTTTGCCCGTTTTATTTCCCCTGCCCGCCTCATTTTCCGGCGCGCGCAACGAACAACCGGATGCCGTCCGTGAAAACGGCGCGTTTCAATCCCGCGCCCCGCCAATTTTCAATTAATCGTTGATACAAATCACCGCAACCGCGCAAATTTTTTTGCGCGGATGTACCGATAAACGATTTTTGGAAACGCGTTATGAACGCCCCTTTGTTATCGAAAAAACCATCAATCCTGCAATCCGGGTTTGATCAGAAACTGACCGAAGCATTCGACGATTTCGCAGGCGGCATGTCCGAAGCCGCGCGCAGCGGCGGCGGAAAATCATCCGGCGCATCCAACGATGGTATTGGCAGCGATGGTATGAGCAGTGCCGCGGCGGTTCAAAAAACCGCGAATACAAACATGGCCGCGAACACCAACGCGAATGGCCGCCAATCCGCCGATGCGAATCCCGATATGGCGGGCGATATAGCAAACAATGCGGATGCCGAATCGCAATTGCAAAATTTGTTGAAAATGTTGGACAGCCGGTTGATCGCGGATATGGAATTCGAAGAATCCTGGATCGAATCGTTGCCGGACGGATTATATTCCTATCGCGGGCGGCGTGGCGGCGCGCGCGCGGTAATGGCCGTGCAATTATTGATGTTATTGCACCAGCAACAAATTTCCAATCAACAAACCGTTCAATTCGCCCAAGCGCAATTGCAACGCCAGTTGCAACAAATCGCGGCGCAGTTCCAGCAAATCGCCCGCATGCCTGATGCCGCGCAAAAAACCGCCATCGCGCAAATTTTGAATCAACCGCAAAACGCCGCTGCCATGATCGCGGTAAAACAGCAATTGCAAACCGCGCCGCAATTGCAAGGCGCGGTATCGTTTTCGCAATTAGCCGCCGTTGCCGCCACCATCATGGTTGTGCAATCGCAACCCGCATTGGCGCAGTTTTTAAACGATGCCGCAACACGGCTGGCCAAAGGGCAACTAAGCCCGGTTGCGGAACGCAACGTGCAAAAGGTAATGGAAATCGCGGCGCGGGTTTTGAATGTGCAAACCGCGCCGGCAATTCCGGCAACAGCACCATCATCAAATGCGCCAACAATACGATCCCAAATACCTCCCCAAAGAAATTTTTCGCCGAATTTTACGGCGAACGGAAAACCGGAATTATTATCCGGCATCCGCCAAGTTTTGGCGCGCATGACCGGAACCCAAACAACAAATCCGGCCTTGCCGCCGCAAACCGCGAAACCGGCGAACCAAACGGCGGTCAATATCCCAAACCAATCCCCGCAATCACCGCCGCGCACGCCAATATTGACTGGCGCATCGCCTGGGATCCAAACATCGCTTGTGAATTTATCCGCCGTTCGTACCGCATTATCCAGCCCGCCGATTGAATCGAAAATTCCGCCCAGCGTGCAAACCATTTATAAAACCGCCGTCGCGGGAATCGACCGGGCCATTATACCGCCAATGTTGAATGCGCAATCGGCGCGTGAAATTCCAATTCCGGCGAATAATCAGGCGAATAATTTTGCGCCAGCAGCACCGGTATTTTCCCCTGCCGCGCAAATGCAAACAATAACCGCGCATAAAACCGCATCGGTTGCCGCACCGCCTGCATCGAGCATTGCACCAATTGCAAATTCGCCCATAAATTCAAATATAAATTCAACTATAAATTCCTTGGCGCAACCAATTGCCACGCAACAATCGCCGCAATCGCCGCCAATTTCGGCGCAGCCCGCCGCAAATGAACCGCCCGTAAAAACGGCGGCAACACCCGCGCCGTCTGCATCGCATCAAATCACATCGGATCAATCGACGCCGCCAGTTTCCACCGCGCCAAAGCAGGATCCGGTTAAAATCGACCAACCCAAAATTGAATCGGTTATCAAGGAACCCGATAAAATCCAGAAACCTGATCCAGTTGCGGAACCAAAGACGCAGAATACGCCTTCGCCGGATACAAAACCGCAAACCGTTCCAAACGAACCGCAGCCCGCGCCGCAAACGGCGGTTCAACCAGCCGCATTGCCGCAATCGCCGCCCGCGCAAATTATTCAAACAAAAGGTTTCGATTTCGCCGCAACCGCCAATCTCGCCAACGCGAATGCCGGTGTTACAACGGACACCGTGGCCGATTGTTGCAAAGGGGGTGAAAACAACGCCAATGCGACGGCGACTCCGGCAAACGGGGCGCTGCAACAAAGCACCGCCGCAAACGAACAACCGGGCGCGAGTACGCAAACGAATCCATTGGCAAAATTCCGGCAATCCAAACAACGCAACAATTAAAAACCGATTATTCAGGAGGATATTATATGACCGCACATCATTACAGTTTCGCAGCACAAGGCACGTTCATGGGCGTCCGCCCGTTATTTTTGCCCGACGGCAAAGTGGCCGGGAATCCGGCATTGATCGAATTCATTCGATCGTTGCAATCGATGCGGTGTCAATCCATGGATGCGCCGCAACGCATCGCGGCAATCGATACGGGATTGGAAAAATTGCGCCGCGCATTGACGCCGAATTTGATCCATCATTACCAATTGATCAACGAATCGTATCATGTGGATTTGGCGGCGGGCGATAAAACATACGAAATCGAATTATGGTGGCCGAAAAATTTGCCCAACTCCACCCCCGATAATTTCGCCAAACCATGTTGCGGCATATTCGTTATGCGCGACAATTTGGGCGCGATGCATTTGCGCGTTGGGTATCAACCTGGCGCGTTGTTGATCGATGCGCAAAATCCGCAAATGCCGTTGGCGTTGGTTGTGCATGACGTAAAAAAACACATCGTCACGCAAACAATCACCGATGTTAATGTGAATATTTACGGCGAACCGGCAACGCAAAATCCGGTTTCCCAAAACGCCGTCATTATCCGCGACGACAATCCGGCGAACAACGCGCAATTGGATGAGCCATTGAAATATGTGCGCGATGGGTTTGCGCGAAATCCCGCCGGGATCGACGCCGATGGATTGGCCGGATTGCTCCAAATCGAATGCACCCAACCGCCGGTCATCCGTTTGCGCCAAAGAGGGGCAAGGTAACATGGCCAATGTCATGATCGCAAAAATCGCCACATCGCCGTTCGGCCGGATCGCATCGATTGCGGCCGCCGCCATTTTACCGCATTTGCCGTGCGTTTTAATCGCATCGGGAATTTGGACATTGGGCGCGGGCGTTGCCGCGTTTTTAACAAACCCGTGGACAATCGGCGCGGCCGTGTTCGCATCGTTATGGACCGGGACAATCGCGCACCGGAAAATTTGCGATTGGCGTTGCGCGTTCGATGCATGTATTCCATCGGCCAATTTGCAAACCACCGTGCGCCATAAATCGTTCGACGATTTATTGGCCGACACGGCGGCGCGTTCGCGCGGCAAAATGCGCCGCAACGCGGGATTGACGGTGGCGTATGCCGCAACCGCCGCTGCATCGGCAATTTACATGCCGCCATTGTTGCACGATCATTCGGCGCATTGCGCGCCGATCACATCGTTGGATCCGGAAAGGCGGATTTTATTGGCCTGCCCCAACAGCGACAGGACGATTTTGGTGGCGTTGTCGCCGGAAAACCGCGTGGTGTTTATCGACGGCGCGGCATGGGGCGTTCAGAAAATGGAAATGTGCAACGCGCCGCCGCAAATGATGGTCATGGGCGCGCACCGCACAGGCGGCGTAAAACCGTTATCGGCCGAAGAAGCCACCAAAATTTTCCGCGCCTGGAGTTGTTGCACGATCGAAAAAGAAATGAACGCAATCGACGCCAGCGATTTGGCAGATCCCATCAAGGCCGCATTCAAAGATGCGGTTGAAAAAGCATGGATGGGCAACGCATCCGACCCCGTTATTTGCACCGACCCGGCCATGATCAAATCAATGCAGAATCGGCAGAATCATAGATAAAACAAATACATAATGTTATCACCACGCGCTTGTTTTTTGTATCCTTATAAGATATAATTGATAAATGGGTTTTACGTTTTATCACGCCACCCGCGCCAATAACGCAAAAGACGCGGTCACAGATTTTGCAGGCGGCGCGAAATCAACCGGCGTTGGCCAAGGCGGACAACGCAACGGGTTTTATGTTTTTACATCGCACAAAGCCGCCGCGCACCACGCCACCGATTTTTTATCCGAAAGCGGCAAGCCGTTGCCGGTAATTGTTTCCGTCGATGTGAATGATTTGAAAAATTGGGATATTGATTGCGAACAAAACGCGCCGGCCGTTTTGCGGTTGATGGGTCAACACCGTCACTTGATCGCGCAATGCGCCGGACAGGATTTTACATATCCAATTTCATCGGACGGCAAGACAGAAAAATTTTCTGTGTTGCAATTGAACGATCGCGCAAACACGTTTTCGTATCAACGCGGCGCAATGCGCGGCGCGATGGGTTTCAATCGGGAAGACGATGATTTACCGTCTTTGCAGGGTGTCGGCATTATTCAATCTTTGTCGGATCATTTTTGCGCGACCGACCCGGCATATAAAAAAGATTATGACAAATTATTGGCCGACATTGCCGGCAAACCCGGCCGCGCGATTAAATACACCGGCGCCGAACCGTTGCCGATTGCGGGAATGCAGCAATTCAACGGCGCGGAATGGACAAAAATCACCATGGCGCCGCACCCTGCGCAAATATTACAACATCTGGCGCGCGCGGGAAATTCATAGCCAAAAATTGATAAATTGGGTTACTGACCGTCTGGCCAACGCCCCTTCAGGCTGCTCCCGCCGCTTTCGCCAGAACTTCGGCGCGGCAAGTCGCAGTCCAAAATTGCTTTCTGCAATTTTGTCGAACCTAAGGTTCGAAACTTAACGATCTTACCAACTATAAAACCCCCATTCGGGGGTTTTATAGTTGGTGGGGCGGAAGAAGCTTAAATAAAACTCTCTCAGTTGTTTTGCTTCAAATAAAAATTATATTTTCTGCGGCCTTCTGTTAGATTACTATTAAATAACCCTATAGTATATAAATGCTTTTTACTGCATAATATATCTTGTTTAAAACGATTATAGGCTTCTATTCTAAATGTTCCTTGGACAGGAAAAACACATAATAGAAACATGGGAAAAGGCGGAGAAGCTATTTCAAAATAATGGCTATAATGGCAATCCCATACGTAAATTATCCATCAGAAGAGCCGGCAAAGGTCCGGTTTTATTTGTTTCCGTGCATGCAACCAATCATTATTCCGGGAAAGAGGACGCGGACATAAAAGTTGCGGACCTATATACCGGAGGAATGGCGCGCACGATTGCGTATTGCACACAATCGCCGCTAATATTTAACACAAGCCGTAATTCCGAGCATAATCCCCATCTTGGTGAAATGAAGGCGGATAGTGTTATTAGAAAACAGATTTTGTCCGGCTCTTTAAAGGCCGTGCTGGATATTCATGGCTGCAAAGATAATAACGATTTTGATATCGCTATCGGGACGGGTGGAAGTTCCTTATTGCCCAATCAGCAAAAATTGCTGGATATTCTTTATTCCGTATTCAACAAGACTGATTTCAAAATTGCGCTGAATCCGCCTGATTATGCCGGCATGCGCCCAACAACCTTGGTGCATCGACATCGCCTGGACTCTGCCGAAGTTGGGATATTGCAGCTTGAATTTTCCAGAAGTTTACGGCGTAGCGAAAATCCGCAAGCGATTGCCACAATAAAGGCATTAAACAAATTTGTAGGGATTGTGCAAGATGCCTAAATCTTACCAAGACGCTCTGAATGATATTTACAGCTCTTATATGGCGGTCAAAGACAAGATCAAAGGCCTTCATGATCACGCCGTTCGCAATCCTGATCGCATCATAGAAATTGCACGCACGCTAGAGGTTTTGCCTAATTCCGAACATGTTATCAGAATTACAGGCAGCAAAGGCAAGGGAACGACTTCGCGATTAATAGCAAAATATCTACATGCTGCAACGAATAAAAATGTTGGGTTGCTGGTTTCTCCTGAAGAGTATGAACACACCGACAGGATTTCATTCAACGGCAATTCGATATCGCAAGAGGAATTTGTAGATATCTATAATTTTTTGCATCCTTATTTACAGACTTCTAATTTGTCTCCGGAACGCAAAGAATATTTCTCACCTTCGGGCATATTCTTATTGATAGGATTAATCTGGTTCAAAAGAAAAAACACGGAATTTTTTGTTCTTGAAGGGGGCCGCGGCGTCATTAAAGACGAGGTGGGAGCCATAGCATCTTACATCTCGGTCATTACATCTATTTTGTTCGAACATTCGACGGAACTGGGGCCTGAAATAGAAGATATTGCCCGGGAAAAACTCGCCATTGGCCTAAATAGCGGTTGGGTCGTTATGGGCCACACTGCCATTAAACAAAATCAGGATCTCAGAATTATTCCTGATAAAAAAATAATTTCTCCATTGTCTTCAAATAACACAGATCGGTTACCGCAATGGCTGCTAGAAAACGATTCTTTTGCGCGGGCCGCTGTATCTAAATTCATAGAGAAATATAAAATAGTTTTGCCTTCCATCCCTATCGAACATATCTCCCCCTCCTTCGGCCATTTCCGTATTGATCAAACGGATTGCGTATTTGAAGCGCTCATCAACCTCGAATCTTTGGATCGCGGCCTTTGGAACAGCTTGCGTCAGCAATACAAGAAAATAACCGTTATCTTATCTTTGCCTGATGATAAGGACAGGCACGGACTGTTAGATTTCTTTACCAATGAAAAAGTAAGAATTGTGGAAGTCGCGCTTGAAGGAACGCGAGGTTATCTTCGGTATGAACAGGCACATAACAGCCCCTATCCGGTGCTATTTTGCAATTATGATGATTCCAATTCATTCCAAGAATCATTGAAGCAATTGTTGCAAGATAAAGACCATTCAGAATTTATCTATGTGGCGGGCACCCAAACCTTCATCAGATTATTCAAAAAATCCTTTCTTTTCCCAGATTATGAATTAAGAAAGAGCAAAGCGGTTTAACTAACGTACGGATTTTCGATACATCAAATGACCGTGCGGTTAAGTAGCACTCGAGTTTGGCACGCGTTATTAGAAATTTGGATATTTTTCTCAAAAATACTGGTGAGCCGGAATTATCCCGGATAAAACGTCTTTTATATTTTTATTCAAATTGCCCAGTAAAAAAGTGGTACAGAAAATTAGCGTGTAAAAGCGCCACAACACTAGCGGCTATCCAAAATAAGATAATAAGAAATTTTATCATTTTACGGTTAAACCGCAAAATAGATTGCGCAATTCTATATTTACGGGATTGAGCAAGGTCGGAAATCAAAAGCATCCTTTAATTAATGGTGGGCCCGACAGGATTGATCGTTGGCCTTCTGGCCAACGCCCCTGCGGGTCCCTCGCTCCGCTCGGTTTCCAAAATTGCTTCCTGCAATTTTGTCGAACCTCCTACGGTTCGAATATCCAACAGTTCACCATTAAAAAAGACCCCATTCGGGGTCTTTTTTAATGGTGGGCCCGACAGGATTCGAACCTGTGACAACACCGTTATGAGCGGTGCGTTCTAACCGCTGAACTACAGGCCCACGCTAGAACAAACTTTTTATTTCCCGCTCGCGCTTGCTGCGCTCACGGCTGGCCGCTGAACTACAGGCCACTCTTATTTCGGCTCGGAATATAGCCGCCACTCCAACCCTACATTCCTCGCCGCCTTGATTCATTCCGGCTTGGAATACGCGGTTATACACCACGCAAATGGCGAACGCCACCCCGTTTTTCGATGCTGTATTTAAAAGGATTTGGCGGGTTTTATTGTGCGCGCGAACGGTGCCAGGTGCCCAAAACCAATTGAATCAATGTCGCATCGGCGGGGTTGTTTTCATAATGCTGCCCCTGCATTTCTATGATGCCTTCGGATCTTTTTTTGCCGCGCCACATATTTTCAACCGCGCGCGCCGCCTGCATATCTTGATTACCGGACATAATGGTCAGATGAACGGTTTCCGGCAAACGTTCCACCCATTTGTGATGCGCGCCGCCGCGATTGGGATCGGTCAATAAATATGGATCGGCGCGGGCAATGTGTTGGCGCGTGATAACAAATGGCGCAACATCGTTGCCGCACGGAATTTCCAATTTATCCCGATTGGGATCGGCAAAGGCAGCACGAAAAGCCTGTGTCGCATCGATCACCGGCGCGATTGCAACAAACCGGCCGATGAACCGGCGCACTTCGTTGCCGATATGCGACAAAGCCAGCATCGCCGGCCAAACCGCCAACGAACTTGCGATCAACATGTCGCGGGATTCGTGGCCATTATCGGCGGCATGCGGGGTTTTACCGAAATCGTGGCGCACCACCGATTCCCATTGATCGATATGCCCATCGGCCGGATATTGCCAATCGATAATTTGAAAATCCACGCCCTGCGCGTCGCACCATTGGGCGACCATTTCGGATTTCACGCCCCGGCCATGGGTTTGCAAGCCCCCCATGAAATATACGGTTTTTTGTGTTGCCATGTGCGGCCTCCTATAATTTGAATCTTTATGGCATACAAAAAGATCCTTTTAAAGGATAAACTATTGACATTATCAACCGAAAACAGGTAATATCCCTGCCAAATGACTGGAAAACGCTTAAAATGACAAAAGAAATCAAAGGCCATATCAATATTTGCGGCGAAAATGTCGTCGATATGGTCGAAACCCGCCCCGGCCGCGACGGCACAAAACGTTTCGCCGCGCATTTGGGCGGATCGGCGTTCAACGCGG
This sequence comes from uncultured Alphaproteobacteria bacterium, assembly GCA_964458615.1. Taxonomy (GTDB): domain Bacteria; phylum Pseudomonadota; class Alphaproteobacteria; order SHNJ01; family SHNJ01; genus SHNJ01. Next base: position 6,068 of record CAYWJR010000025.1, on the reverse strand, counting down.
CAATGGCCGTGGCGCGTTTGGTGCGCACACAAAAATTGCCGATCGGCGTGCGGTATATCGGCGTTGTATCGAACGATCAATTCGGCGAACAATTTATGCAAACCATGCGCGATGCCGGAATCGACACAACATTGTCTTTGCTTGCCAAAAGTTTTACGACCAAAGCATTTGTAACCAGTTCCACACAAGGGGGCGAACGCAAAAACGGTTTTTCGTTCAACTGCGATTCGACCGCAGTTGCGCATAAATCATTGCCCCGTATGATTGAATCATTGAAACAAACCGGACATAGCCAGAATATTTTCGCATTTGGTTGCATCAGTTCGGTGATGGATCCGGAACACCCGTCTTATTTCGAAGCAGCGCAAATAGTACATAGCCGGCAATACCCCGTTTTTTACGATTTGAACACGCGCCCGCAATTGATCGCCGACATGGATCAATACCGTGCGCGCATAAATGGTTGGCGCCAATTGGCGGGAATCGTAAAAATGTCCGCCGACGATTTGGCAATCGCCAATCCGGGCAAAACATTGGCCGATATTGCAAACGACGATTCGCAGCGAATTTATATCGAAACCGATGGCGGCAAAGGCGCATCCGCCATATTCAACCGGCAATGCGATCCGATTGCGTTGCATGCATCGGCAAAACCATTGCGGGCGCCCAACACCGTCGGCGCGGGCGACAATTTCAACGCCGGTTTTTTGGTGGAAATGGCCAAATCCGGATTATGGACACCGGATCAATGGTACAACATGCCGAAATCGGCATTGGCCAAATGCGTGCGCGCCGGAAATTTAGCCGCAGAACAGCATTTAATCCGCCAAGGCGCGGCGATTATTCCGCGCGACGTAAAAACAAGAACATCGCGGTAAACCAGGAATTAGCATTTTTTTAATAAGAATATTATAATTTATAACAACCAAAAGAAACCGAGGGAAGAATGACAAGATATACCGAAAAATCATCGTTCCGCGATGTCACGCACATCGCCAACTTAGCGGCCAATTTAATGACGGAAATGGCCAGCGCCTATGAATCGCCACACGTCGGCATGCCCGCCGAGGCCGGGAAATTGCGCGCGCAAATCGCCGAATTATGGGCGCCGATCGCCGATGCGAAAAAAGGAATGAGTGAAACAGTCGCGCCGCGCGACAGCATGCTGCCCCAAGATAAAATCCGGGGTTTCGAAGACGCGGCCGTTGCAAAACTGATACCCTTGTTATCCGTATTCAAAAATAATTTGCCCGGACACGCCCAATTATTGCTTGGCAAATTGGGTGTAACCGCAGCGCACAAAACCAGCAATACATCGCCAAACGGCATTGCGGGAAAATTGATCGGATACAGCAATAGCAGCCACAGCCTTGGTTACACCGGAACATCCGCCGACAGCACCATGGCCGGAAATATTGGCGGCCTGATCGAAGCGGAAAAATGCTCCGGCCCACGGCCACGCAGCACCGGCGCGAATAATGGCGTGAGTTACATATTCGATTTTTCCAATCTGTGCGTAACGGCGGATTCAGCCGGTGGCGGCGTTAGTACTGCCGTTGCGGCAAAAATGATGGCAGGCACGCAAAGAACATAATTCGCATGCGGGATTAAAATAAAAACCGGTCATTTCTGACCGGTTTTTTTATTCGGTGAAAATAAATCGCGCCAACGCCAATTAAGTATCCAGGAAACTGCGCAATTTACGGCTGCGCGATGGGTGTTTCAATTTGCGCAACGCCTTTGCCTCGATCTGGCGGATGCGTTCGCGCGTGACCGTGAATTGCTGGCCGACTTCTTCCAATGTGTGATCGGTGTTCATGCCGATGCCGAACCGCATGCGCAAAACGCGTTCTTCGCGCGCGGTCAATGTGGCCAAAACGCGGGTGGTGGCATCGCGCAAATTGGCGTTGATCGCCGCGTCGATCGGGATGACGGCGTTTTTGTCTTCGATAAAATCGCCCAACTGCGAATCTTCTTCGTCGCCGACCGGGGTTTCCAACGAAATCGGTTCCTTGGCGATTTTCATCACCTTGCGCACTTTGTCCAAAGGCATGTGCAATTTCGCGGCCAATTCTTCGGGTGTCGGTTCGCGGCCCATTTCGTTTAACATTTGCCGTCCGGTGCGCACCAATTTATTGATCGTTTCGATCATATGCACCGGAATACGGATCGTGCGCGCCTGATCGGCGATCGAACGGGTGATCGCCTGGCGAATCCACCATGTGGCATAGGTGGAAAATTTATAACCGCGTTTATATTCGAATTTATCGACCGCCTTCATAAGGCCAATGTTACCTTCTTGGATCAAATCCAAAAATTGCAGGCCGCGGTTGGTGTATTTTTTGGCAATAGAAATGACAAGGCGCAAGTTGGCTTCGATCATTTCTTTTTTCGCGCGGTTCGAATCGCGCTCGCCCTTTTGCACGGACGCGACGATGCGTTTGAATTCCATCAACGGCAACATTACCTGTTCGCCGATATTTTTGAATTCCTGGACCACATCGTCGATTTGCGCGCCGTGCTTTTCGGCAAATTTCGCCCAGCCCTTGCCGGTCATTTTGACCATTTTTTTCGGGCTGATTTTTTCCGGGTCTTGCGATTGGTACCAGGCGATATATTCTTCGCGCTTGACGCCGCTGGATTCCGCCCAACGCACCATTTGCAATTCCAATTGCGTTACTTTTTTGTTTACGTCGTACAATTGCAAAACCAACTGTTCGATGCGGGTTTGCGCCAATTTCATTTGTACGATTTCGGCCATAATATCGGCCTTTAATTTATCGTAATTTTTTTCCGTGCGCGGATCGATTTTCGTGCCTTTGGCGATCGAATCCATTTTGCTTTGTTGCGATCCGCGGAATTTTTTATAAAGCGCCAATACCTTGTCCAACGATTCGCCAATGATCGGAATCAACGCCTGTTCCATCAACGACAAACTTGGGCCTTCTTCGGCTGGCTGTTCCACTTCGGCCTTGGCGACGGGATCGGCGCCTTCTTCTTCGCCTTCGGGCGCTGCGGCCGGGGTTTCTTCTTCTTCGATGTCGTCTTCGTCCGCGCCGTAACTGGTATCCAGATCGATCAAATCGCGCAGCAGAATTTTATTCTGATCCAGCGCCTTGCGCCATTCCGCAAGCGCCTTTTGCGTCAACGGCGATTCGCATAAACAGCCCAGCATCATTTCGCGGCCATGTTCGATGCGTTTGGCGATTTCGATTTCGCCTTCGCGCGATAACAATTCCACCTGGCCCATTTCGCGCAAATACATGCGCACCGGATCGTCGGTGCGGCCGGCATCGTCGCTTACGTTGCCGCGTTTTTCTTCGTCTTCTTCTTCGTCTTCTTCTTCATCATCGGCTTTGTCGAACAATTCTTCTTCGGACGATTCTTCGTCGGATTGTTTGGATTTTTTGCCTTTGGATTTTTTGGATGGTTCCGCGGATACGACTTCGTCGACTTCGTCTTCGTCGGCGTCGATGATATTGATTCCCAGATCGGAAAATGTCGCCAGCGCGTCTTCGATCGCATCGGCGCTCAGCTTGCCTGCGGGCAATGCCTTGTTGATTTCGTCATACGTGACATAACCGCGCTGTTTTCCTGCGGTGATCAATTTTTTAATGCCGCCAGCCTGGCCTTTTAACAACGGGGCGTCGTCGGCGTCGGGATTTTCTGTTTGTTCGGATTTAACTTTTTTGTTCATGCTGGATTTAACCGCCAAATTGGATTGCAAAACTGACTCCCCTGCCTCGACCGAAAACGTAAACGCGCCAAAATCGCCGCGTGAAACATAGATATAAAAGCAAAATATATATAAGCCAAAAATAGACCATGGCGCATTTTTGTCCAGTGCACCAAGAGCCGTCTTTATTAGGCGATTTCAATTACTTATGCAAGCTCCATTTCTGCGCAGCATGGGGGCAATAATGATAAAATCCATATATTTCATGTGGTTATTAACAATTTTATTGCCTTCATCGCCGAATTGGATTATGTTGCGGGTTGAATAAAAAGGGTAACAAACGCCGCCACATCCATAAACACGGCATACCGTGGGCGGAAATTTCCCCATTGCTGGAACGCAACCAACATAAGATTTTTTTATGCACGATATTATTTTGTTAAAACAACTAAAGCCGCGAAGCAGAGACGATGTGTTTTTATTTTACGCGTCTTTCAACCAATCTTTGACAACGCGCGAAGACGCAATCGTAAACGGCCAAAATCTTTTGCGGCGGCGGATTATGGTGCAATTAATCAACGACCCGGCCAAAACGCACAAAGTCAGCACGGCAAAAATTTGGCCGATGTTTGTGCGGCATTTATTCGATCAAAATATTTTATCCGATTGCTTTACCGATAAACAGAATCACGAAATCGCAGCCAGTATCATATCGCGCGAAATCAATAATATCATGAAAGAAGTTTTGCCGCGCAAGCACGCTGCGAATGAAACGCGCACGATGCAATCCAGGATTCACATACGTTCCGACCGATCCACGCATGGCAAACGCAGTTGGGTGCCGGTGCGGCATAAATTCCGCGAACGGTAATTTTCAAATTATTGCCCGCCGCCCAACAAAGCGGCCTGAATGTCTTCTTGGGATTTTATTTCTTCCTGGCGGCGGCGGACGAATTCGTCCCAATTTTTTTCGTCCCATGACTGCAGTTGCGGGGCGGCGTCATCGCTTGAATCTTGCGCCAGGTCTTGGGTCGAACGGTGCGCCAACAACAATTGCCGCCACCGGTCTATCAGCGTTTGATTGTCATCTTGCAGCCATATGAACATTTGCCGCGCGCGGTCGCAAATTTGGCGCGCGTGTTTTTGGCCGGTATCGTCGAATTTGTGCAGGCAATCCACCCATTCGGCGATGTCGGCATCGGCGGATGCGGCAATCAAATCGCAACGCATTTTTTCCAAATCGCCGTCTTGAAACGCGATCGTTCCCAAATCCTCGCAATACGCGGCCAGCAATTTGGGATACAATAACAATCCTGCGATCAATGCTTCGGATTCGCGGCGGCCGACATCGGCCTGTTTCAACATTTGCCGCACGGCCGGATCGGTGCGTTGATTCCATGCGCCGCGTTTGAAATCGCCGCGTTTGAAATTTCCGGATTCGAATTTATTTTGTTGCCGCGCGAATGGCGCGGGTGTTTTGGCGGCCTGGCGCGCCTGCAACAACGGCGATATGAAATCGAAAATATAACGGCGGTAATCTTGGCGCAGATTTTCATCCGCAACCCCAGCCAATTTTTGCGTCAGCCGTTTGAATAAATCGCGTTCGGATTCCGGACTGTCCACCGGTTTCGATTGCCATTCGATAGCCGCCAATTTTTCGTAAAACGGCGCGGCCTGGGCGCATAATTGCAAAAACCCATCTTTGCCTTTGGCTTGTATATATGTGTCGGGATCGAACCCGGATGGGATTGTGACAAAACGAACTTCTTTGCCGGTGCGAAGCAGCGGCAGAATGCGGTCGATGGAACGTTCGGCGGCGCGCAATCCCGCATTGTCGCCATCGAAACACAGCAATATTTTATCGGCGTAGCGCCACAATAATTCTACATGCGATTCCGTCAACGCCGTTCCCAACGTCGCAACCGCGTTGGTCACACCCGCCTGATGCAGCGCGATTGTGTCCATGTATCCTTCGACCACGATCGCCTGGCGGGTTTTGCCCATGGCGGCGGTTGCGAACGGCAAGGCATATACGGTGCGGCCTTTGTGAAACAATTCGGTTTCCGGCGAATTTAAATATTTGGGTTCGCCCGCGCCCAAAATGCGCCCGCCGAACGCGATCGGTTGATTTTTAATATTGTGAATCGGAAACATAACGCGGCCACGGAACCGGTCATACGGTTCACGCGCATCGGATTTGATAATCAATCCGGTTTCGGCGGCGGTTGCCGCATCGACGCCGGATTTTTGCATGGCGCGCCACAAACCTTCGCGGTCGTCGGGCGCGAACCCAAGCCCGAATTGCGCGATCGTTTGCGGCGAAAGCCCGCGGCGTTTTAAATATTCCAACGCGGCGCCGCCGGATTCGGATTGCAATTTTTGCGTGAACCAC
>CAYWJR010000024.1:0-20714 GCA_964458615.1 uncultured Alphaproteobacteria bacterium | reverse complement strand
CGCGACGGCAACGAAGCCGCCAAAAAATTGGAAAAAGATAAAAAAATCACCCAAGTATTAAAGGGCATCGCGCCAACAAAAAAACATGTTTCCGATGCCATGAATTTTTTGCGGGATACGCGCGTGGATGATGTCATCATCCATTGCAAGGCAGGCGTTGCGCGCAGCGCGGCGATGGCCGCCATTTTCATGGATTCGGTGTATGGCCCCGGCAACGAAGCCAAAGTGATCGAAGATTTATTGCATATCCGCCCAATCGCCGCGCCGAATCCGTTGATTTTATTGCTGGCCGGAAAACGAAAATTGCTGCGCGCCGCGTTGGACAATTCAACCGTATTCGCCAACATGGAATATGTGCATGGTTTGCGGGACAATTGGGCGAAAAAAAACCCCTCACTTACAGACCGTTTTTTAAAAGGCAGGGAATTGTGTCCCGTTCACCGAATATTGCACGATCGCTTGTTGCGCGGCAAATAAGCGCGCAATGACTGACTTACTTCGTTCTGTCATCGCCACCAAGTTTTTTTGCAATTGCGGCATCCGAAATTACCGGCGCCTGATTCGCAGAATCGCCGAGCATGCGTAAAATTTCTTGTCTGACTTTTTCAATCCTTAAACCGAAACCGGACAAAATAATTGCCGCGCCTTCATTAGGGTCTGTCATTAAACCCAGCAATATATGTTCGCTGCCGACATAATTGTGATTTAAATCTCTGGCATGTTGAATTGCGTATTCAATAACTTTTTTCGCGCCCGGCGTCTGTGGCCGCACGCCGGACATTCCGTTTTCTGGCCGGGGTTTGAATTTTTCTGCGATCGCGGCTTTTATTTGATCGGGTTCGACGCCCAAATTTTTTAACGCAGTCTTGGCGACGCCGCCGTCTGATATGGCTATTCCGGACAATATATGTTCTGATGTGATATATTCATGATTCAAAAGTTGCGCTGCTTGGTTGGCCAATTCCATTATTTTGCGCGCCCGATCTGTAAATCTTTCGTACATTTTTTCTGCTCCTCTACCGCGATATATTATAAATTTTCTTATAAAATAAATTATATATCTTTTCAAGAAACATAAAATTGCTTTTTATGCTATCAAAACAAAAACCCCGCCGATTGGGCGGGGTTTTCATTCATCATCGCTGGCAATCTGAATTAAGCGGTTTTTGCCATCGCCGCTACTTCGGCGGCGAAGTCTTTGACTTCTTTTTCAACGCCTTCACCCAATGCAAAACGCAAATAACCGCTGATGGTTACGGGCGCGCCGATGTCTTTGGCGGCATTGGCCAGAACTTGGGTGATTTTATTTTCGTTATCGATAACGAAAATTTGTTCCAGCAAGCAAACTTCTTCGAAATATTTGCGCAAACGGCCTTCGACCATTTTTGCAACGATATCGGCCGGTTTACCGCTTTGCGCCGCTTGTTCGCTGAACACGGCTTTTTCGCGGGCGACCAACGCCGGATCGACTTTGTCCGAAGACAACGCGACCGGATTGGCGGCGGCGATGTGCATCGCAATTTGTTTACCCAACGATTCCAATTTCGCCTTGTCGCCTTTGGATTCCAACGCAACCAAAACGCCGATTTTGCCCAATTGCGGGGCAACAGCGCCGTGAATATAGCTGCATACGATTCCGTCCGCCGCCGACAATGTCGCTGCGCGGCGCAAATTCATATTTTCGCCGATGGTCGCGATTTGGTGGGTGATTTCTTCGGCAACGGTGCGCGATTCGCCGGGATATGTGGCGGCATTGATGTCGGCCAAAACGCCTTTTTTCGCCATCGCCACGCCGGTGATGTTGCGCACCATATTTTGAAATTGTTCGTTGCGCGCGACGAAATCGGTTTCCGCGTTTACTTCGGCCAATGCGCCGATATTGCCGGACGACGCAACGCCGACCAATCCATCGGCCGCCGCGCGGCCGGATTTTTTCTGTGCAGTCGCAACGCCTTTGGCGCGCAACCAATCGACGGCCGCTTCCATGTTGCCGTTGGATTCAACCAATGCTTTTTTGCATTCGCCCATCGGCGCGCCGGTTTTTTCGCGCAATTCGCCGACCATTTTCGCTGTGATTTCTGTCATTTTTTCCTCTTTAATAAAGTCGTTATCCGGGACATGTTTTCATGCCCCGGACACAATACATAATATAGTGCGTTAAGCGGTTGCGGCAACCGGCGCGTCGTTCGCAACGCCGGCATCCGGTTTCACATCGCGGCCTTTGCTGCCGCGATCGGCTTCGGCTGCCAATCCGTCAAGAACCGCCTGGCCAAACAATTCGCAATACAAATTGATCGCGCGCATCGCATCGTCGTTGCCTGGAACGACGAAATTGATGCCGTCCGGATCGCAATTCGAATCGACGATCGCAACAACCGGAATGCCCAAACGGCGCGCTTCGGTGATGGCGATTTCTTCTTTGTTGGTGTCGATGACGAACAAAATATCCGGCAAACCGCCCATGGTTTTAATTCCGCCCAAGGCTTTTTCCAATTTATCGGCTTCGCGCTGCATGCCCAAAATTTCGCGCTTGGTCAATCCGGCGCCTTCTGGCTTTGCCAATTTTTCTTGGATTTCTTTTAAATATTTGATCGACTGGGAAACGGTTTTCCAGTTGGTCAACATGCCGCCTAACCAGCGGTGATTGACATAAAACTGGCCGCAACGTTTTGCGACATCCGCGATTGGATCTTGCGCGGTGCGTTTGGTGCCAACGAACAATACGCGGCCGCCTTCGGCGACGGTGTTGCGCACGGCTTTTAATGCGGCATGCAACATCGGCACGGTTTTTTCCAAGTTGATGACGTGCACGTTATTGCGTTCGCCGAAAATGAATTCTTTCATTTTCGGATTCCAGCGGCGTGTGTGGTGGCCAAAATGAACGCCAGCTTCGAGCAACTGACGCATGGTAAAATCGCTATAGGACATAATTTATCTTTCTTCTGTTTTGTCAAAAACAGCAGCAACAGCCAATTCGGATTGAATTGAAAAGTGACTTCTGTTTCTTCCGGTTAAACCTCCGCAAGGGCAAGCAATCGGGAACCCCCAATCACCGGAAGCGAAGCCGGATCCCCGGCACGCCATCCTTGCGTGTGAAATAAGTGCCTGTTTTATAGGGAATTGACGCCTATTTGACAAGCAAAATTATTGTTGACTAAAAGGATATGATTTTATAGAATCCAATCGAATTCATTGAATTAAAAGGAAAATATAATGGCTTTTGTAATCTCTATTCCCGCAGAATCGCAAACAGGCGAACAGCGCGTTGCCGCAACCCCCGACCAAGCCGCGCAATTATTAAAAATCGCAAGCGAAGTCCGCATTTACCATGGCGCGGGCGTACACACGAATTATTCCGATAATTCTTATACCCGCGCAGGCGCGAAGGTTGTCCAAACATTGGAAGATTTATACGCAGACACAGGTTTAGCGTTACGAGTCAAACGCGGCAATCCGGAAAACGAAGCGCAGGAATTGAAATTATGGCAGCCTGGCATGGCGTTGGTCGGATTTTTGGATCCGCAGACCCCTGTTAAAACCCATTTGGGGCAATACGCGGAATCCGGCATCACCGCGCTTACATTTGAATTGATGCCGCAAAACGAACACACGCAATCCATGCACGCCACCGCCGCCATGAGCAGAATCACCGGCCAAGTTGTTATTGCCGAAGCAAATACCCGATTAAAAGGCCTGGATAATAAAAATATTTTGGTTGTCGGCATGGGCAATGCCGGTGTCGAGGCCGCGATCAAAGCGGCGGAAATGGGCGCGAACGTCACCGCGCTCAGCACCACGCATAAATACCGCGACCGGTTGTTGGCCGAAGGTATTAATTTCCAGCTATTGCAGGATGAACGCAATGGAACCATGTCGCCCAACATGGCGTTGCGATTGCAACAAAGCCGCCTGGCCGATTTCTTGCCAAACCAGGATGTAATCGTTTGCGCCGCGCGCCGCGTCGGTCTGGATGCGCCGATGTTGATCCCGGCCGAAAATCAATCCAAAATCAAGAATGGCGCATTGGTTTACGATTTAACCGCCAGTTCCGGCGGCAATTGCCAAGGCAATGTTTACGGCACCGACACGCCGGTTGGCCATTTCACCATTTGCAGCAAAAAAGGTTACCCAAAGGCAGTGCCAGGCGCCGCCAGCATCGATTACGGCAATTGCGCGGTTCAATTTTTGCGCACATTATTCGATCACACCCAATATGTGACTGCGAAAATGGACGCAATCCGCGATACTTGCATGGTGACCGGTGGCAAAATCAACCCGGCAACCAATCACCCAAACGCGGTATCAAAGGGTGATTTTGAATCGGATGCGTATTTTGCGATACGCCGTTTACGCGAACTGGTGCGATAAGAAATCTATACTTCTTCGATTTTGATTCCGGCGATGGATTGCAAATCCGCAATCGCCGGCCCCACGGGCACGGGATAACCGGCCAGATCGATTTCCACTTCGTGCAACGGCAGGTTCAAAAACAACCGCAATTGGTTGTTTTTGCCGCCCGGTTTTCCGTTTGCGCTGGATTTGTAAAAATTTAAATTCTGCGCCAATGGTTCAACCGCATCCAATGAATGAACGATTATGTTCATATTGCCTTTGTGTTCCGCCGCGACTTGGGCCAAATCGCGCACCGATTGCGCGGTCAAACGCCATGTTTCACCGTCCAATTGATAATCAACGCCGATCAAAAGCGGTTTGCCGCTGTCCAATAAATCGCGCGCGGACAATAAAATCTCGCTGAAAAAAGTCGCCTCGAAACTGCCCGATGCGTCGGTGAATTCGACGAATGCGTATTTATTGCCTTTGGCCGAACGGCGTTCTTTTTTCGACAACATCACGCCTGCCAAAGTCAATTTGCCGGTGCGTTTTTCCTGAACCTTTTTGCCGATTTCGGACGAAGCCGTTACATGCAACCTGCGCAACAACGCCGAATAGGAATCCAACGGATGCGCGGTCAAATAATACCCAACAGCGGAAAATTCGTTTTGCAGCCGTTGCAACAAATTCCATGGCGCGGATTTTTGCAATTTGAATCCGGATTCGCCCTCGCCGCCCGCGAATAAATTGTTTTGATTGCTTTCTTGTTCCGCCCTGTTCGCCTGCGCGTGGCGCAAAATCGATTCGACGCTGGCCGCGACGTCGGCGCGGTTTGGATGCAAACTGTCGAATGCGCCCGCATTAACCAAAGATTCCAATTGGCGTTTATTGACCGCCCGCGCGTCCAGGCGTTTGACAAAACCGGCTATATTGCCGTAATCGCCGCGTTCGCCCCGTTCCCGGCATAATTGTTTCATCGCTTCGGCGCCGACGCCTTTTAATGCGGCCAACGCATACCGCACCGATCCATTTTCAACCGCGAACACCGGATAAGATTTTTGAATATCCGGCGGCAACAACGGAATATTCAACCGCCGCAATTCTTGGGAAAATTCCGACAATTTATCGGTATCGCCCATGTCCAGCGTCATCAACGCGGCCATGAACTGCGCGGGGTAATTCGCCTTTAGATACGCCGTTTGATAGGAAATAAGGGCATAAGCGGCGGCGTGCGATTTATTGAATCCATACCCCGCGAATTTATCGACCAAATCGAAAATGTAATTCGCCTTGTCGCGGGCAACGTTGTTCGTCGTCATCGCGCCGGTTACGAAAATTTCCCGCTGCGCGTCCATTTCCGACTGGATTTTTTTACCCATGGCGCGGCGCAACAAATCCGCGCCGCCCAGCGTGTAACCGGACAATATCTGCGCGATTTGCATGACTTGTTCCTGGTAAATAATAACGCCGTACGTTTCGCGCAAAACAGGTTCCAGCAACGGATGCAAATAATCCGGCTTTTCCGCGCCTTGCTTGCAGCTGATATATTTTGGAATATTGTCCATAGGACCCGGGCGGTACAACGCCACAATCGCGGTGATGTCTTCGAACCGGTCGGGTTTCAATTTCTTCAACACCTCGCGCATACCCGAACTTTCAAGCTGGAACACGCCGGTCGCCTCGCCCGCGCCCAACATTTCGTATGTTTTTTTATCATCGAGCGGCAAGGCGTTGATGTCGATTACGATATTTTCCTGACGCAGCAATTCCAATGTCTGCGCGATTACGGTCAGTGTTTTCAAACCCAAAAAGTCGAATTTGACCAATCCCGCTTTTTCGACGTATTTCATCGAAAATTGCGTAACCGGCAGATCGGATCGCGGATCGCGGTACATCGGGATCAATTGATTCAATGGCCGGTCGCCGATAACCACGCCCGCCGCGTGGGTGGATGCGTGGCGGTACAATCCTTCTAGTTTCAATGCGATGCGGATCAGGCGCGATACCGCGTCTTCGTCGCGGATCATTTGTTGAATCAACGGTTCGCCATCGACCGCTTGTTGCAATGTCACTGGCGCCGCTGGGTTGTTTGGAATCAATTTGCATATTTTATCGACATGCCCATAGGCCATGCCCAAAACCCGCCCAACATCGCGCACAACCGCCCGCGCCTGCAATTTTCCGAACGTGATGATTTGCGCGACTTTGTCGTCGCCATACCGCGATTGGACGTAACGAATAACCTCGTCGCGGCGGTCTTGGCAAAAATCGATATCGAAATCGGGCATCGACACGCGTTCGGGATTTAAAAATCTTTCGAACAACAACCCCCAACGCAACGGATCCAAATCCGTAATCGTCAATGCCCATGCGACAACCGATCCCGCGCCGGAACCCCGCCCCGGCCCTACGGGAATATTTTGCGATTTAGCCCATTGAATAAAATCCGCAACGATCAAGAAATACCCGGCGAATCCCATTTTGACGATGACGTCCAATTCGAATTCCAGCCTGTCGGCATATACCTGATCCAAAACGCCGTTCAACCGCGCCGCCAAACCATCGCGCGCCTTGCGGCGCAAAATATCGGATTCTGCTTCGCCCGTGCCTTCGTCGTAATGCGGCAATAACGGCGCGTGGCCTTTTAATATAAAATGGCAACGTTTGGCGATGGTGATGGTGTTGTCGCACGCTTCGGGCAGATCGGCGAATAATTGCCGCATTTCTGCGGCGGATTTGAAATAATGCTGTGACGTTGCCTTGCGCCGGTCGGGATCGGAAATCAATTTTCCTTCGGCGATGCACAACAACGCATCGTGCGATTCGAACATATCGGGCGTTGCGTAAAAACATTCATTGGTCGCGACAAGGGGCACATTGTGCCGGAACGCCAAATCCAGCAATCCGGCTTCGGATGCATTTTGTTCCGGCAAATTATGGCGTTGTATTTCAATGTATAAACGCCCTTCGAATCCGCCCATCAACTGCTGTAAAAAATCTTCGGCTTTGTCTTTTTGGTTTTCACGGATCAACCGCGCCAACGTTCCTTTGGCGCCGCCTGTTAAACAAATCAACCCGCCCGCATTGGCGGCCAATTCGGCAACCGACACATGCGGCGGCGCGCCGCGCGCGACCTGATCGTACGCCAACGATTGCAACGCCAGTAAATTCAAATACCCGGTTTGGTTTTGCGCCAACAATACGATTTGGTCGAATTCGATTGCGGCGTTGTGCCGTGTTTGTTTGTCTTCGCGCAGCAACGAAAATTGCGCGCCGAAAATCGGCTGAACGCCGGATTTAACCGCCGCATCGGCAAATTCGATCGCGCCGAACATATTGTTGGTGTCGGCGATCGCAACGGCGGGCATTTGCATTTTTTTGCACAAATCCACCAAACCGTCGATGCGCAGCGCGCCTTCGGACAACGAATAGGCCGTGTGGTTGCGCAGATGGATAAATCCCGGTTTTTGTGTTTCCGCCATCCGGCAAAGATAGCGTATTTTTTACAATATTACAGCGTCCGGTAAAACAGCATCAATGTGGATAAGGAGCGTAACTATTGGAAATTGTGCCGTTCTTGATATTGATTACCCGGTCCATTTTGCCCGCCAAATCGGCGTTATGGGTTGCAATCAACGCCGTCATGCCCGATTCCCGCACCAATTTGAACAGCATATCGAACACAATATCGCCGGTTGCCGCATCCAAATTTCCGGTCGGTTCGTCCGCCAGCAATATTTTTGGATTGTTGGCCAGCGCGCGCAAAATCGCAACGCGTTGTTGTTCCCCGCCGGACAATTGCGCCGGGCGGTGCGCGGCGCGGTTTGCAAGACCTACTTTTTCCAACATTCCCAGCGCGCCTTTTTTGCATGCGGCGATGGGTTTGTTTTGAATCATTTGCGGCAACATGATGTTTTCAACCGCGCTGAATTCCGGCAATAAATGATGATATTGATACACGAATCCGATTTTTTCGCATCGTATCGCGGCGCGTTTGCGGTCGGCCAAACCGCTGCAATCCTGGCCGTCGATAATCACGCGCCCGCCAGACGGCGATTCCAGCAATCCGGCGATATGCAACAATGTCGATTTGCCTGCGCCGCTGGGCGCAACCAATGCAACCATTTCGCCCGCGCCCAGATCCAAATTGACATCGCGCAAAATATCCAGGCTGGCATCGCCCTGATGATAAGAATGGGAAATATCGGCCAGTTGCAATATCGCTTTATTCATAACGCAACGCCTCGACCGGGTCCATGCGCGCGGCGCGCCAGGACGGATAAATAGTGGCCAGAAACGACAATCCCAAGGACATGGCGGCGACCGATACAACCTCGCCCCAATTTATTTCGGCCGGAAGCCGGGATAAGAAATAAATTTCCTCGGAAAACAATTCAGTGCCGGACAAAGATTGCAAAAACTGCCTGATCGATTCGATGTTTTCAGCAAACGCAATACCCAGCAGCAATCCGAATATCGTGCCGACAACGCCGATGCTGGCGCCGGATAAAAAGAATATTCGCATAATCGCGCCGCGCGAGGCGCCCATTGTGCGCAATATCGCAATCGACGCGCTTTTGTCTTTGACCAGCATCACAAGCCCGGAAACGATGTTGAAAGCCGCAACAACGATAATCAATGTCAGAATTAAAAACATCACGTTGCGTTCGACCTGAATGGCGTTGAAAAACGACGAATGGGTGCGTTGCCAATCGGTAATGTTATACCGGTCCGGCAACATCATAAATAATTTGTTTTTGATTTGATCCATTTGAAACGGATCGCGGACATGCATTTCAATCGCGCTGACGGTGCCGTCCAGATTGAAAAAAGCCTGCGCCGCATCCATCGGCAAATACACAAGCCCGTTATCGTATTCGTACATGCCGACATTGAATATGGCGCGGACCACAAACGCCTTGATCCGGGGCACGGTGCCGAACGGCGTCGCCTGGCCTTGGGGCGATATTAACGTAATCGTATCGCCCGCGCGCACGCCCATGCGGCGCGCCAATTTGCTGCCGATCATGATGGAATCGATTCCGGTCAATTGCGCCAAATCGCCCGATTCGATGCTGGATTTGAACAATTCGTTTGATTCGAAATCTTTTTCGCGCATGCCGCGCACCATAACGCCCTGGTTTTTGCCCGCCTTGCTGGCCAATGCCTGGCCTTCGACGATGGGGATCGCCGATACGACCCCGTCAACCGCGATCAATTGGCGCAGCAATTTTTCATCGCTGTCCATCGGCGACGGCATACCGCGTTCGTTTTGCGCATAAACCGATACATGCGCGCCGATGCCCAGTATTTTGGAAAATAATTCCTGGCGGAATCCGTTCATAACCGCCATCACCACAATCAACGTGGCGACGCCCAACATGATGCCAAGAAAAGAAAACCCGGTGATCACCGACACAAAACGGTCGGAACGATTCGGGCGCAAATAACGAAAAGCGATCAGGCGTTCAAAGGCGGGGAACATAACGTCAAGTGTAGAGGTGACAATCAACAGTGTAAAGAAATAAGATGCTCAGTCGCCAAGTTCCTGGTGCCCAGTCCCCAGATGCCCAATCCCCAGATGCCTAGTAATTTTTCAACTAACCATCCGATCATCCAGGCGTCTGCACATCTATATTAATTTAGCCAATGCCTGTTCCGGTTGCATTTCCTGGCGTTCGCCGGTTTTGCGGTTTTTCAATTCCACGGTGCCGGACCCGACGCTGCGCGGGCCGATGATAATTTGCCACGGCAGGCCGATCAAATCCATATCCGCCAATTTTGCGCCGGCGCGTTCGTCGCGGTCGTCGTACAAATATTCAACGCCCGAATTGTCCATCATGACGGTCAATTTATCGGCCATCGCATCGCACGCCGCGTCGCCTTGTTTCAAATTCAAAACGCCGACTTTGAACGGTGCGACAGATTCCGGCCAGACAATTCCGTCTTTGTCATGGCTGGCTTCGATGATGGCGGCCACCAGACGCGATACGCCGATGCCATACGATCCCATTTCCAAAACGATCGGTTTGCCGTTCGGACCGTCCACAACCGCCTTCATAGGCAGGGAATATTTGGTGCCGAAATAAAAAATATGGCCGACTTCGATGCCGCGCGATTTAATCAAATCGTTCGGACCAACCGGACAATTGCCGGGATCGTGTTTTTCGTCCGTCGCCGCGTATAACGATGTCCAGCTTTCGACGGCGGCGGTTAAATCGGAATCGTAATTGATGCCGGTGGTAAGCGGATCTTTTTCCAGCAATTTTTTATCCAAAAATACTTCGGATTCGCCGGTTTCGGCCAAAATGATGAATTCATGGCTTAGATCGCCGCCGATTGGACCCGTGGCGGCGCGCATCGGAATCGCCTTCATTCCCAAACGGGCGAATGTGCGCAAATACGATACAAACATTTTATTATACGAATGACGCGCCGATGCGTAATCCAGATCGAACGAATAAGAATCCTTCATCAAAAATTCGCGGCCGCGCATCAAACCGAAACGCGGGCGGACTTCGTCGCGGAATTTCCATTGAATATGGTATAAAATTTTCCCTGCGTTTTTATAGGTTTTTACCATATCGCGGAAAATTTCGGTCAATTGTTCTTCGTTGGTCGGGCCATACAGCATTTCGCGGTCATGCCGGTCGGTGATGCGCAACATTTCCTTGCCATACGCTTCGTAACGGCCGGATTCTTTCCATAAATCGGCGGATTGAATGGTCGGCATCAACATTTCAATCGCACCGGCGGCGTCTTGTTCCTCGCGCACGATTTGTTCGATTTTTTTCAATACGCGAAAACCAAGCGGCAGCCAGGAATAAATACCGGCGCTGGCCTGTTTGATCATGCCGGCGCGCAACATGAAACGATGGCTGACGATTTGCGCCTCGGACGGAGTTTCGCGCAAAGTGGGAATGAAATATTTGGATAAACGCATAGGGTTTCTGCAACGGGTTGGTTAAACCGCCACTATACAAACATTTTATTATACGAATGACGCGCCGATGCGTAATCCAGATCGAACGAATAAGAATCCTTCATCAAAAATTCGCGGCCGCGCATCAAACCGAAACGCGGGCGGACTTCGTCGCGGAATTTCCATTGAATATGGTATAAAATTTTCCCTGCGTTTTTATAGGTTTTTACCATATCGCGGAAAATTTCGGTCAATTGTTCTTCGTTGGTCGGGCCATACAGCATTTCGCGGTCATGCCGGTCGGTGATGCGCAACATTTCCTTGCCATACGCTTCGTAACGGCCGGATTCTTTCCATAAATCGGCGGATTGAATGGTCGGCATCAACATTTCAATCGCACCGGCGGCGTCTTGTTCCTCGCGCACGATTTGTTCGATTTTTTTCAATACGCGAAAACCAAGCGGCAGCCAGGAATAAATACCGGCGCTGGCCTGTTTGATCATGCCGGCGCGCAACATGAAACGATGGCTGACGATTTGCGCCTCGGACGGAGTTTCGCGCAAAGTGGGAATGAAATATTTGGATAAACGCATAGGGTTTCTGCAACGGGTTGGTTAAACCGCCACTATACCGTCAATAGCGCAATATACAATTGAAATCTAAGTTTTATGCCCTTGTCTTGACACGGCTGTAAATGCGGCGCGCTCTTTCTTGGGCGTGCAATAAGTGCTTTGCCGCTGCGGATCTGCGCCCCGGCGGGTGGAACAAAATTTGGCGCATAGTATCCCATGATTCCGGCTTGTCCGGCATTTGCAATTCGCCAACAGCCTTCATGATCGCTTCCATATGGGGATCTTTGTGAATTTCATGACGATACCCAGACGACGGGATGTCGAACGGCAATTCGCCGCGCATGGTTTTGTAAACATGATCCCAATCGTTTGGGTGGCGCACGGTCAAAATGGATTTTAACAATCTTTCCGTCGATGCAACGCCGATCGGTTGACCATTGTGATCGCGGGCGAATAATGGCTGCCCCATCATTTTATACTGCGCCATCATTTTATCGTAATACCCATCCGGATCGACCAACACGAACATCGGACGGTTTTGAATAAATATCGACACATCGCACAAATGATCCGCAAGAAAAGTCGTTGCGCCAGGCAAACACATCATGGTGCCGCATTTGCGATGCATATATCCTGCCATTTGTTGCCTGCCATCGAATACGGCAACCGGAATGTCATGATAAACTTGATGACGCTGCGTTTCGTCGGCTTTGGTGCTGAGCGCCATGTGCAAAATTCCGCGCCGCGCGGCGGCAGTCAGAATGTGCGCGTTGATTCCGTTTGTGGAGTTAACGCATATCACTTTCTTGCCCATTCTTTGCAATTCATCCATCATGGATGGAATGGTATTTTCAATCAGCCCCTTGAATCTTGGATTTAAATCGGTGTTTTCGGCGCTGGTGCTGATGATTGCAACCAAATCTTCTTTGGGAACAAGCATGTGCTCTTCTAATTTACAGTTGCCACTTGGCAAATGAAGTACGCCGGATTTTTCTTCGACGTATTGCATGCGGCCACGTCGCCAATCGCGCCAATCGGTGTCTTTCATGCGGTCGAATTGGTGCTGCACCGCGTGGATTTGCTCTGCTTTTTCAGCAGGACTATAAGACAGGCGCAATCGATCAAGGCTGCTTTTTGGGCGAATGCCCAAATCGACTTCCATTCTAACGTGGGAAATCATTTGATCGTAAAAACATTCCCCCATTTGAGGAACATAAGGATTGGAAATCAAACATGGGCGCGGCGCGTGCGGGGTATATTCAATTCCATGATCGTCATTATCGAAAAATTCTTGGATACTTCCGGCGCCGCCGATTTCAACATCGAAAAAATCCGGCGCTTCTTGCAATGCCTGCATGCGGCGGAATATATTTGGCGTGTACAATGCGATACTGTAAGGATCGTTGCCTTCCATCAATTTCAAACCATCGGTCGGAACCGATGTAACAACCGCACCGCTTAATAGCGCCCAACGCGCCAATTGCGCCATCAAAACCTGGCCATAACCGCCGCCGTTCATAAAAGAATGGTTTAAATGACCAACCGTTTGCGCGGCCGCTTGCCCATATTCGGCAAAATGGCTCTCGATCAATCGCGCAGAAGAATAAAATCCGGCTACAAGCTGTCTGTTATTGCTGCTCATCTCTTGACCCTTTTTTCGTTATTTTATTTGTTTCGCACAAGGTATGCATAAAATATTACAGTTTTATGACATTCTGATTTTTTGGATTTATGGCTGTGCAAAACTTTTGGATAAAGGCAGCAGTGGGATAAACTGAAAACCCGCCCATGGGGCTTTCCAGGGCGGGTTTAAAGACGTTTATAGCAGCAATTTAATTGGTTTCTGCCGCAACCAATCCCAAAGACACCATCAATTTATTGATGGTTTCCGGGGTTAATACATAACGCGGGTATGGCGTTCCGGTTTGGTGCGCCAAATCCGGATTTTCGGCGGTTTCCAGCAATTTGATGCCTTTGACCGCGACCAAATCCGCCTTGGTCATTAAACCTGGCGCATCGCCTTTGGCCAATGGGCGTTTCAATGCGGCGATTACCTCGGCGGCGGTTTTTACGATTACCAATTTATCCAATGCGGCCGGCGCGAAATATCCGCGCAAAACCAAATACCGGAAATATTCCACAAGACCGTCGTAATGGCCGTCGACGTTAAAGATGATCAATTTCTGGTTGGATTCTTTGATGTCCACTTCGGTCAGGTAATCGGACAATTTTTCCAAACTGTCGATTGCGCCAGGGCCGATGATAACCGCATCGACCAAATTTTTAATCGCGAATTCCGCCGATTGTTCGTTGTCGGCGATCAACAATGTTTGCGATTCGGTATCGACTTCGCCGTTTTCTTCCAAAAACTTGGTTGAAATGCCAAGATCGCAAATTCCGTTCGCGCGCGCCAATTGGCCGACCAGGCCTTTTAGTCCGCTGATTTGCCCGGAATGAACCAAACGCGGCAATTTTTCATCTGCCAGCAATTTGACCAATTCGACCACCGCTTTTTTGTGCGGGGTATTGCGCGGATCGTGCAACGCATCGTCGATGCCGCCGCAAACCAACGCAACCGATCCGGCGCCAAGGCCGTTTTTCGGATAATTGTGCCGGCCGATCGGCAATTTGCCCAAATGGCGGCGCACCATGACCTGGTTATGTTGGCCCAGCAATGTTTCGCTGGATTTGTACATTTTGCGTCGTTTCAATTCATGCGATTTCGGATTTTCGAATTCAGACATGATCGCGGGCAAAATTTCTTCGGCCCGGTTGACGACGATCAACATATCGCGCGCATCCGCCGTCATGTAACGGCGTTCGACCAGATGGTCGAAATAATTCAACAACGGGCGGTAAAATCCGTCGATGTCGACGATTACAAGCGGCTTGCTGTGTTCGCCGTTTTCGCGTTCCAACAAATATTCCGTAACTTCGTCGAATGTGCCGATGCCACCCGGAAACACAACGAACGCGCGCGACAATCTGGCGAATGCCATTTTGCGCGATTGCATCGAATCGGCGATAATCAATGTGGTGATGCCTGGCTGCGCGCCTTCTTTGCCGGATACGAGATGTTGCGTGGACACGCCGACGGCGATGCCGCCGTGGTCGATTACGGAACGCGACACCGCGCCCATCAATCCGGTTTGACCCGCGCCCCATACAAGCGGGATTCCCGCGTGCGCCAAAATCTTGCCGAATTTTTCAATTTCTTGCTGGTGTTTTAAATTTTCAATTTGGAAGGGATTTTTATCGCTGAAGGGATATTCCGAGGCACCACAAAAAACCGATATTGGACCTAACCCTATTCTTACCTTACTGGTATCAATCATTTCTATTTCTAACCTTTCTACGGACATTTCTTATTATTGCGCATTCGAATCATAAAGACGAGAACGCGGTAGTTTCATTACATCTTATTTTCGATAATAAACTATTAATGTGACAATATGATGATTCGCAATGCAGCACCATAAAATTACCGGTTACTGTTATAAAAAAACCATTAACAATTGGTTAAAGATTATTTGCTAAACCGTTGAATTCACAACAGGCGATATAGTCCGTTTTTATGACAAAACAATGTTGTTATATTCGGCGCGAATCCGGTCTATCACCGATTGCGGATCGGGATATTCGGTGCGGTCTTTGGTTGCCCATACCGGCATCGGCCAGGCAATGTCGGTTTCAAAACGGGCGATCACGTGAATATGCAATTGCGGCACCATGTTGCCCAATGCGGCGGTGTTGATTTTTTTCGGCGCGTATATTTTTTGCAAAACCAAACCGGCGTTGTTCGCGTCTTCGAAAATTTCGGCGCGCAAATTGCGATCCATGTCTTGTATTTCCCGCAGATTTTGTCCCTTTGGCACAAGTATCAGCCATGGCCAATGCGCGTTGTTCATCAACAACACTTCGGCGCGCGGCAAGGTAGTTATCCAGAAACAGTCTTTTCGCAACTGCGAATGAATCCATTGTGGGGGAATGTGATTGGTCATGATCAGAAATACTTTAAACCATTTAAAAATAAGGTGTTTTTAAGTCATACGCACAGTCATACCAAAAAATACGAATGCCACATATATCCAAATCCGATTACAATTTGTCCCTATTTATAGTTGACAAGGAAAACCCGTAGCCTATTCTCGGCCTTATGTAATCATATAAGCCTTCATTAATACATAAGACCAATAAGGAACAGGGTAAAGGTAAGCAATAGCGTTATATGAGGATTGAATCACGTTAGTTTGCAACATCGAATTTTGCTGGCATGCGCGCTCTGGATTTTCCATTACACGATTTCTATCGGGAAAAATTTCGGCAACCGCGCCAGCCACGCATTTGTCCGCAGATGGCCGTCATGTGACTGCTGCTTGCGGCGCGGCTGCTTGGTCAGAACATAATGTTACCGCATTATTATCAACCTAGCGCTTTTTAACTTTAACCGAGAAAGCCTTTAACCAAGAAACAAGGAGCTAAACTATGAATAACAGCACAAGCAAAATCTTTATCGCCGAAATTATCGGCACATTCACATTAGTAAGCTTGATTTGCGGCAGCATTATGGCCGGCCAAACCGGCTTGATTCCGGCAATCGCCGGCGGTCTGGCTTTGATGACCAGCATTTATGCTTTGGGCGGAATTTCCGGCGGCCATTTCAATCCAGCCGTCACATTGGCAGCAACCGTATCGCGCCGCATGAACCCAACTGAAATGGTAACCTATTGGGTTGCTCAATTGGTTGGCGCATTCTTGGCTATCGTAATCTGCCAATCGCTGTTCACAGCTCCGGCCGCAGTTGCCGTCAGCACCCCATCGGTTGCAACCGCGACCGCAATCACCGCCGAAGCCGTAGCGACTTTCTTCTTGGCTTTGACCGTATTGGGCGTGACATCGCAACAATCCAACTCCCGCTCCGCTAACGGTTTGGCCATCGGCGCAACCTTGGTATTGGGCGGTTTGTTGATCGGTTCTTTGACCGGCGCTTCGTTGAACCCAGCTCGCTCGATCGCTCCATCGATCATGAGCGGCGATTTCACCAACTTGTCGACCTACATCATCGGTCCATTCGTTGGCGCCATCGTTGCCGGTTTGGTATCGAACGTGTTGTTCACCGCAAGCTCTTCTTCGAACAGCTCCAGCGGCTATAACAGCAACACAAACCAACAATCTCGCCGCGCTGCCTAATCGCGCTTCGGCTTAGATTCGAAAGGCGGGCAAGAAATTGCCCGCCTTTTTTGTCGTCTTTTTATTCCTGTCGGGTTAGGTAGTTTTTTTCAATCTTCAAGACCCTTTCAAATATATTTTTGCGCCCCTTGTACCGGGGGATTGGCGCGCATATCTCTATGGCAGGGCAACAAGGCCCGCGAAATTTGAAAATGCCATCAACAAGGAGATACACATGATTATCAAAACTTTCTCGCCTAACGCTTTTTCACGGTGGAACAATGCATTCGGCGGCGCGGGCCGCTCCTGTGCCCCGCAATCCGCCGGGCTGCATAATCAAATGGATCGTTTGTTCACCGATTTATTCGGAACGGCGATTCGCACCGTAACTGGCGATGAATCGGCGCAGCGATGGAACCCGCGTTTGAATATTTCCGAAACCGCCAAAGATTATCGCATTACCGTTGAATTGCCCGGCGTCGATGAAAAAGACGTGGATCTGGATTTAACCGACGGCCTATTGCGTATCAAGGGCACAAGACGAAATGAAACCGAAGAAGATGGCCAGAATTTCCATCGCATAGAATCGTTTTACGGCGAATTCGACCGGTCGGTGCAATTTCCGGAAACGATCGACGAAGACAAAATCGAGGCGAGTTTTAAAAACGGCATTTTGAATATCATCGTGCCCAAAACCGAACCCGCCAAACCGGCTGCGCGTAAAATTGCGATCAAAAGCAATTAAATATTTCCCTGTCTCACTTGGTTCCCCCCTTTTCTCCCTGAAAAGGGGGTATTTTTTTACCCGGTTTGACAATCCGCGATTGCTTCGATACATCCTGTGTTATGGAAAGCAGGTATTATGAGCGCGGCCAAAGGAAATAGCGGTAAACCCGACCAAAAACAATTCGATCCGATCGAATGCAAAATCCAAAAAATGGTATTCGGAGGATGGGGATTGACGCACCATAACGGAAAACCCGTTTTCGTCAGCAACGTCGCCGACGGCGAACAAGTCACCGCCCGGATTTATAAAAAAGCCAAGGGCGTGCGGTACGCGGAATTGAACGATATCGTCACCGCGAACCAAAATGCCAGAACCGAAAAAAAATGCCAGCACGCGGGATTGTGCGGCGGATGCACGTACCAGCATTTGACCACCGATTACCAGTTGAAAACCAAACAAACGATTTTGGACGAAGTATTCGGCGGAAAAATCGCGCTGTCCGATCCGATCATATCGCCGCGCCAATTCAATTACCGAAACAAAATGGAATTCGGATTCACCCGCCCGCCCGGCGGCGAAATCACCTATGGGCTGCACCCGCGCGGCCGGTTCCGCCATATTATCGATTTACAAGAATGCCATTTGATCAATCCCGATTTGTGGGCGACCGGCCAGGCGATTAAACAATTGATCCGCACCCATTTCCCCGCCGATACCACGGGCGATGGCGGGTTTTGGCAACATTTAACCATGCGCCAGGCATTCGGCGACGGATCGGTTTTAATCACGTTCGAAGTTGAAAACCCGGCCGACGAAAAAATTAAAAAAATCGCCGAATTAGTCCAGCAAACTTGTCCGGCCGTTATCGGCGTTTGCGTTAAAAAACGCCACGGATCGCCATCGGTCGTGCGCGGGCGCAATTATTTGGAAGAAACCGTGGGCAAGGTCGTGTTGCGTTATTACGCCGAAAATTTTTTCCAAGTCAACGTCGCCATATTGCCGTCATTGATCGAACAAATCGCCGCCCGTATCGCGGAAATTTCGCCCAAGGTATTATATGATTTGTTCAGCGGCGTTGGATTGTTCGGCATCGCATTGGCACCGCATTTATCCAAAGACACGCATATCATCGCCGCCGAAGCCGATACCACCGCCGCGCAAATCGCGCGCGACAACGCCAAACGCAACGGCATCGAAAATTACCAAAGTCAGGCGATGGATTTGTACAACAAGGGCTGGGGTTTGCAATTGCGGCAAAACGCAACGCCGGCGGTTGCCATTATCGACCCGCCGCGCGCGGGATTGACGCAAAAAACCGTCGATGAAATCGCCGCGCTGGGCCCAAGCCGCATTATTTACGTCAGCTGCAACCCAACCACGCAAAAGCGCGACATCGATTGGTTGTCACGGTTTGGGTATCAATTGAATGATTTGCGATTGATCGACATGTTCCCGCAAACATACCATTTGGAATCGCTGGCGATTTTAGACCGGGCTTAAAATTGCGGGATTTACCAAAGGCCTGATTTACCACCACCCCGAATTACCAACGATAGGTGAAATTGAATTTAACCTCGCCGTCCAAATCGAAATCGACTTCGGATTCGAACGTGTCGCCGAATAATTGGAAACCGGGTTGCAATTTAATGCCTTCTTCCATATCGCTGAAACGGCTGGCCACCAACACGAACATAGACCCGATGCCGTTATCGTCGAAATCCAGGCTTTTTAAGCCCAAACGCAATTCCTGTCTGAATTTTTTAATCAAATCCTGGCCGTAAACGGTTTCAAAACGGGCGGATGTCAAAAACCGGTTATTTTGATAATCGTATTGAATGCCGCTTAATAATGCTTTGCCATCCTGGTTAAACGACCAATCGTCGGTTTCAACCATGCCCAAACCGGATGTAAAATATAAATCCATTTTGCGGCCGGAATTTTGCCAGCTATGCACCAGGCGGTCGGATTGCTGGCCTGTAAAACGTTCCAGGCTGCCGGCGTTTTGCCAGGCAATGTCCCGTTCATAAGAATTTTGTGAATCGAAGGTAGCCAGATTGCTGGTTTTGTAATCGTACAAAACCGGATCGGCAAAACATTCCCCCGCGACAAACACCATAAGCGGCAAAAAAATCCAAGCAGCGATCTTGGCTTTGATGGTATTTTTGGGGGCGCAGGATAACGTATCCATAAAAGATATTTTATCGAATAATGCGTAAAAAGTCAATAACATGGCGTTTCCCAATATATTCAATTTGCGTCAATATTAACCTATTAAGCCATTCTATTGTCTGCACTTAACGATCCAGATTCGTGCCCGATGGCTTGCAAGCCGTTCTATTAATGCAAAAATTGTTCCAACCCAGGGCGGGCAAATTGATGGGCACATTGGTATGTTGCACTGCACGTCTTGCGGCCATATTCCGTCCAAAAGACCTGTATTTTAGACCCCATCTATCCAAAGCCGGATTTGTAAGGGAATAGGAATGGTGATCCTGGGCAAATGCCGCCCTATTCCCGCACTGGCCATTTTACCCAACATTAAAATCCAAATTCGCCCCGGTTTTTGTCATCTGTTTTAAGCGATCTTTGAGGTTACTTTCGGTTTGCCGCCGAAACATGGCGATCGATCAAAACCGATGTCCGGCTATTCGGCGACTTTCAAATTATTCGGGGCCGTAAAATGGATGCGAAATTTGCGTCAAAAATTGTCGCCAATTTCTACTGGATTTTCCACCGCGCGGCCCGGCGCGCCTTGTTCCGCCGCCGCCAAACGGCAAAACAGATGCCGCACAGTGACACCGCGATAATCCTTTATTCACAGGTGTTATTGCTGCTTGCGTTTAACAGGCCGCGCGATCATGCTGAAATTTCATCGCGCAAAATTCCGCCGCATTTTCGCCACAAGCCGCGTTCGATTTGCGGCAATTTCAAGCCGCCTGAGCGGTTCCTTTTTCCGGCAATTTTATCACCGGCGAAAAAAATATTCGATTTT
>CAYWJR010000023.1:0-21282 GCA_964458615.1 uncultured Alphaproteobacteria bacterium | reverse complement strand
ATGAACCCAACCTTAATTTTCGCTGTGGCGGCGGGCGGCGCGATCGGATCGGTTGCGCGGTATTTGATCAATGACGGCGCCGTAAAAATTTTTGGCGGCGGGTTTCCATACGGCACCATGATTGTGAACGTTTTGGGGTGTTTTATAATCGGTATTTTGGCCGAATCCATGGCCTTGCGTTGGAACGGCGGACCGGAATTGCGCGCGTTTGCAATCATCGGTATATTGGGCGGGTTCACCACATTTTCCGCGTTTTCCCTGGATACCATTTTGTTGTTGCAGCGCGGCGCAAACACAACCGCTTTGTTATATATCGCTTTATCGGTTTTATTATCGCTTGGCGCGACCATGGCCGGAATAATTATTGTCAGAGGAATATCATGATCGGAAACATATTCAACGCATTCGGAAAAACCGCCGGGTGGATTTTCAATATTCTGATGCTGCCATTGACCATGTATGCGTTCATGCAAATCATGGGGTGGGATTGGGTCAAGGCCGGGGTCGCCGCGTTGATTTTATCGGCTATACCGGTTTTGGGATCGATCGGCAGTTTGGTTTTGGCGCTGGCGGGATTGTATTTCGTCTGGATGAATTGGCCGAATTTGATGTAATTTCTAAATGCAAAAGCAGCCCCTGTTGCAAAGGGACTGCCCTGCTTTTCTACCCCGCCTAAACCCCAGCAATATTACACTTTGATGCTTAGATTGTTCGTCCGATTTTCGGCCTGTTCCTGCTTTTCGATTTTCTTATAAAGCGCGTCGACTTTGTCTTGCGCGGAATCCAATTCTTTTTTGAAATCGGCTTCGAATTTTTCGCGCGATCCCGCATGCGCCTTTGCGCTGGCCGACGCCAAACCGCCAATGCGGTTATAAGACACGGGTATCGTATTGACCGGCAATACCGCCATAATAAGACTACTCCCCCCGGAACAGCCTGTTATGCAACAGACCTTATTCAGCAAGCAGCGGGTTAAAACCCACCTGCCCACTATATCCATTTAATCACGCCGTCTTTAAATTAAGGTAAAATTTATATTGCATTTTATGCAATATTTTGCCGCGTTTTCAGACATTTAAAATTTATATCGCCAAAAGCCTGATTTTTTCTTGGGATATTGCGGGGGATATTACAGGCGCGCGGTTGGAAAGTTTAGCGACAAACGCCGTCCATGCCGCCCCATATGCCGCCAAATCATACAATGGCGATGCGGCAACGGCGCGCGCAACGCCGCCCGCGCGGTAATCCGCAAGCAATTCATGATTGCCCGCAATCGACGTTGCAAGCGAAATAAAATCATCCGTGTTGCGGGCACAAAAATTATCCAATCCCGCATAACGCAGGAACGATTCGGTGAACCGTTGAAACATCTGTGTTCCCGATTGCGTTAAAACGGGAACGCCGTGCGCCAATGCATCAAGCGATGTCGCGCCGCCGCACACGGCGATTGGATCCAAAATCATGTCGATCCGGCGCAAGCAGTCCGCATAATTCGACGAGGTATTGGCGATAAAATCGATGCGGTCGGACGATATGTTTTGCGCGGCGAAATGCGATAAAATATTTTTTCGCGCGATGCGGGATTTGGCATCGGGATGAAAAACCAACAGCCTGGAATTTTCCACGTTGCGCATAATTTGCGCGTCGCGTTGCAACGACGCGGGTGTCCATTTATCGAACCGGTTGGGTTGGCCGAACGTGACAAAACCGTTTTGCAAAACCGGCGGCACAAACGCGTCCACCGAAACCGGGACATCCGGCAGAATCATATAAGGCGCATCGATAATGGCAAAATTTTCATCGACATACCGCGTGTCGGACGGCGCGCAATACCGGTCGGCCAGCAAATAATCCATCCCCGCCGATCCAACGGTGTGCCCCCAACCCAGCCACATTGCCTGAATCGGCGCCAACCTGGCTTCGAACATCCAGGTTGCGGAACGCGGGCTGTGCCCGCCCAGATCGAACAAAACATCGATATTGTCACAGCGCACGGTTTCCAAAACCATGTCCATCGGCATGTTTTTGACATTCCGGAACCGGTTTCCGGCAATGGATTGTATTTCGTTGCAAACCGGATCGTTGCGCAAATTATCGCCGGTATTGTAAACATATATTTTGACGCCTGGCATATGCCCGCCGGCCGATGCGCGCAAAAGCGGTAAAAAATAACGGCCAACCGGATGATCGCGCAATTCCTGGCAAACAAATCCGATGCGGTATTCGGTTTTTTTAAAATTTCCCGGCTGCTGCCTGGCGGTTTTATCGCCGAACAAACGTTGCGGCAATTTAACAGTCGACCTGGCCAGGGTTTGCAGCCATTTTTTCCCAGAATCTTGTTCGGCATCGGCCATAAAACTGGCCAAATTCCGGCTGCGCAGCCGCCGTTCCGCCGAACCCGGATTATCATTCGCGGCCGACTGCAATTCCTGCCACAATTCCCAATCCAACGTTTGGCGCAAAATGCCCGCCAGGTAAAAATAATATTTTCCTTGGGCTCCGGACCGTAAAATCAATTCCTTGGCGCGGGCGTATGATTCATCGATTCTGCCCAGGCGTCGCAACGCATCGCATACCAGCAAAAGCGCGCCGTTATTGCCGGGATCATGTGACAACACATAATCGATAATATCCAATGCCGCCTGATCGTGTTCCAGGCGCAAATAATACCGCGCCAACAACAACCGCACGTTTAAATTTTTGGGTTCGGTGAAAACAGCGGTGCGGTAATGGATTTCGGCGTCGGCCAGCCGTCCTTGATAATACAGCGCATCCGCGATACCGATCAACGATTCTTCGTGCGCGGGATCGGACGCCAGGATTTGATTGAACATCACCTCGGCGGTGCGCCATTCGCCGTCATTTTCCGCACACCGCGCCGCCAGCAAAATTTTATCGTGAACCGCCATTATTGCCGCCGATCCAACGGGGTTATGGCGCGTTCATCGGATCCCGTATAACGGCTAAGCGGCCGGATCAATTTATTCGCCGACAATTGTTCGATTATGTGCGCCGCCCATCCGGTAACGCGCGATGCGACAAAAATCGGCGTAAAAAACGGAATCGGGAATCCCATCATGTAATAAGCGGGACCTGCGGGAAAATCCAGGTTCGGATAAATATTTTTCTGCGCAATCATGGTTTTTTCCAAAATGTCCGATATGTCGATCCATTTCTGGCCGCCTAGCGATTTGGCCGTCAGATCGCGGTATTTTTTCATGCACGGCACGCGGGAATCGCCGTTTTTATAAACGCGGTGTCCGAACCCCATAATCTTTTTCTTGGTATTCAACGCGTCCAGCATCCAATTTTCAGCGTCTTTCGCATCGCCGACATCCAACAACATATGCATCACGGCTTCGTTCGCGCCGCCATGGAGTGGCCCCTTTAACGATCCGATCGCGCCTGCAATCGCGGAATGCATGTCAGACAAGGACGATATGATAACGCGTCCCGTGAATGTCGACGCATTGAATCCATGTTCGGCGTACAAAGTCATGGACACATCGAACGCCTTTAAAACATCGGACCCTGGAATTTTTCCAAAACACATTTGAAAGAAATTTTCCGTATACCCCAATTTCGTATCGGGCGGAATATATCCGCCGCCAGCGACATGGCGCATCGATGCCGCCAACAATGCCGGCAATTGCGCCAAAAGCCGCATATATTTCCGTTGCATCGCGGCGATGGAATTGTCTTCGGCATCGGGATCTTCAAGCCCCAACAGCGCCACGCCCGCCTGCATCATCCGCATCGGGTGCGCGGTTTTAGGAAAACGCCGCACCGCCGCCAGAATATCGTCCGATATGCCGCGCGCCGCGCGCTCCATCGATTCGAATTCCGACAATTGCGCGCGGTTCGGCAATTCGCCGTGCAAAAGCAAATACGCGACTTCCATAAAATTGCATTGTTCGGCCAAATCCTGCACCGGATAGCCGCGATAGGTTAAATATTGTTTATCGGGAATGACGCGCGATATTTTCGTTTCGTCGGCGACGACGCCTTCGAGGCCTTTTTTAATTTCTGTGACAGGCGGAGCAGAAGACATTTGTTTGGCGGCAAGGGTCATCGTTATTTCTTTAGTTTAAAATTATAAATTTTCTGATCGAACTTACTATAGCTTTCGTATTCCAGCAAATCATACAATTCCGCGCGGGTTTGCATATTTTTTACAATATTCTGTTGCGTGCCGTCGCGCTTGATTTGTTTCAATCCATCCGTAATTGCGCCCATCGCCAGGCGCAGCGTGGTGACGGGATAAATAACGATATTATATCCCAAATTTTCCAATTGCTTTGCGGTCAGCAATTTCGATTTGCCGAATTCGGTCATATTGGCGAGCAATGGAACCTTGATGGCCTTGCGGAATTTTTCGAATTCTTTTTCACCCGATAACGCCTCGGGGAAAATCGCCTCCGCCCCGGCATCGACATATGATTTCGCGCGTTTAATCGCCGCATCCAGCCCTTCGACGCCGCAAGCATCGGTGCGGGCCATAATTAAAAAATCCGGATCGGATTTAACGCTGACGGCAGCGCGGATTTTTTGCACCATGGTTTTGGTATCGACCAATTCCTTGCCGTCCAAATGGCCGCACCGTTTGGGGTGAACTTGGTCTTCTAAATGTATTCCGGCGGCGCCAGCCTCCTCGAACATCGTTACCGTGCGCGCGACATTGGGAATGCCGCCGAATCCGGTATCGGCATCGGCCAGAATCGGCAAATTGCAAACGCGCGTCATTTGCGCGCACGCGCCCGATACTTCGGGCAATGTCGTCATGCCGATATCCGGCAATCCCATGGCGGCCGAAAACGCGCCGCCCGACAAATACACGCCATCGAATCCGGCACGTTTGATCGCCATCGCCACCAGCGGATTGAACGCGCCCGGCATGCGCAATAACTTGCCGGATTTTAAATTTTTACGAAATTTTTTGCGGGTTTGAGCCATAATTATTTTATCTCTACCGGTTGATAGGGTTTAGCGACACGCAAGAATGCGCCGGGCGTTGATTCATATTTCTGCAAAATTTCATCGACCGTTCCATCCGCCAGCAAATATAGCAGCGCTTGATCGAGCATATTTTTCAAATCCACTTCGCCTTTTTTAACGATCATTGAACTTGCGCCAATAAAAACGGGATTATCAAAACTGGCATTCTTTAATTGTTTTTTGGGATTGTTCTTATTGTACAGCTGTAATTCCGAAGGAAAATAAATAGCCACATCTGCCTTGCCCACCGCCACCGCTTCCAATGTTTCCGCCGGGCTTGAATATTCGGGAAGGCTGTAAAGTTTGGCGTTGGGAAAACGTGTTTTATGCAAATATTGCTGCGGCGTGCCTTCTGCTATAGCCACAGTGTATTCGGCACTATTTAACACAGCGATATTATTGTCGAACCGCGTATCGTTGGCGCGGACAATCGCGATAGAAGGGGTGAAGAAAAAAGGAACCGTGAAATCGGCCACCCTGGATCGTGCCGGCATATTCCACGCGCCGGAACACAAAGAATCGTACCGTTCTTGGTTTAAATCTTCGGCCATGGTTGGAAACGCCGCTTCTTGAACCCATTCGATTTTAAGATTCATGCGCGCGCCAACTTGTTGCATAACGTCATGCGCAATGCCGCTAAGTTTCTTGGAATTCGGATCTTTAATCATATAAGGCGGAATATTGAAATACCCGCATCGAATCGTCCCGGTGCGAATGACGCGATCATAAACAGATTCCGCGCCAGATTCCCCATTCCCAATTCCCGATTCCCTTGACGATACCCAATTAACCGTCAGAAACGCCACTATTGCGCTGACTAGAATCGAAATAAAAATCGTTTTAGTGGTTTGGGACATGATTTAAAAAATTCCTCTTTTATCGCGGGCATTGCGAGTTAGCGATTTGGGATCGAGCTGCACATTCAATTCGCCCATTTGATCGGCGCGAAGGTTGGCCAGATTTTGCGCGGCGTCCAAAAACCGGGCCGATTCGGCGGATGTGATAATCCCATCGGTCAGCATTTTGAATTTATTGACGTATTGCGGCCTGGCCCAAGGCGTTGCGCCCAACGAATGGGCGTTTGCAACCGCCATTTCATCGACGATTTTGGTGCCGTCATTCATGATAATTTCAATCCGGCCGCCAAACGCCTTTTGTTTTGGATCGTGGGAATGATACCGTTCGGTCCAGGATTTATCCTCGACGGTTTTAATTTTATGCCACAAACGCACGGTGTCGGCGCGGCCGGCGCGTTCCGGAGCATACGAATCGACATGATGCCATTTGCCGTCTTGCAATGCGACCGCAAGGATATACATAATCGAATGATCCAGCGTTTCACGGGACGCCTTTGGATCCGATTTTTGCGGATCGTTCGCGCCGGTGCCGATGACATAATGCGTATGGTGCGATGTGTGCAGAATAATTTCTTTTACATCATCCCATATATTTTCCGCTCGCGCGCTGTTTGCCCCACCAACCCCGGCGCGCTCGCGGATCTTTTCTCTCATTCTGAATGATAAATCGATCAATGCCTGCGATTGATACTCCGCGCTATGTTCCTTGGTATAAGAATCCAGAATCGCGCGTTTCGGCGCGCCGATTGCGGGCATTGGCACGGTATATTGGCCTTTTTTGCCCGACAACATCCAGGCGATCACGCTGTCTTCGCCTTCGTAAATCGGGCTTGGCGATTTTTCGCCGCGCATGGCGCGGTCGGCGGCTTCAATCGCCAATTTTCCGGCATGCGCAGGCGCGTGCGCCTTCCAAGAACTGATTTCACCCTTGCGCGATTGGCGCGTTGTGAAACAAACATGCACTGCTTGTTGAATCGCTTGATAAATTTGTTCGACCGGCATATTCAACAATGCGCCGATCCCGCCCGCCGCAGCAGGCCCCAAATGCGCGATATGATCTTTTTTATACTCGTGCAGGCAAATGCCCTTGACCAGATTGATATGAATTTCATACGCCGCCGCAAGCCCGCGCAATAAATCCGCGCCGCCTTTGCCTAATTGCTGCGCCACCGCCAGAACGGGCGGAATATTATCGGCCGGGTGCGAATAATCCGCCGCCAAAAATGTGTCGTGCCAATCCAGTTCACGTACCGCAACGCCATTGGCCCAGGCGGCCCATTCCGGCGAAAAACGCGCATCGTTCGGCATGCCCCACACGGTGGCGCCGCCACGCGTTGCGGGATGGCACAATGCCTGCGATCTTGCATTGGCAACCGGTTCGCGGTTGATCGCGGCAATCGCCACGGCGGTGTTATCGATCACGCGATTGATAATCATATCGGCAACATCGGCGTCGACCGGCACATTATCCGCGGCGCTTGCGGCCAATTTCCACGCCAATTGCCCTTCGCGCGGGCAAGGTTCGGCGGATGGGTAAACCCGCACCTGATGCGATATTAATTGCGATGAAATATTTTTAATTGCCGCTTGTGCCATGATAGATTGTTCCAAAGATGATAGTGGTATAGTTATAAAGAAGATTCATTATACCGATTTACGCGAAAAGGTCAGCGATTCGATGGGATTGATGCGAAAATTTTTGTCTTTATTCACAAATGCCGGGTTCCTGTTGGTATTCGCCGGGATCGCCGCATTGTTTTTGGCCAATTTTGCGCCCATCCCATATTTCAACTTTTTGGAATTTACCCCGCGATTGGCGGTTTTCGGCAAACAATTATCGGTGCAATTATGGATCAATGATTTGCTGATGGCCGGATTTTTCTTGTTGGCGGGATTGGAAATAAAACGGGAAATTATGCAAGGCGAATTAAAATCCCGCGCCAAGGCTTCGTTACCGGTAATCGCGGCGATTGGCGGAATGATCGTCCCGGCGGCGATTTATTTGATCGTCACATGGCATTCGCGTGAATTTTGGAACGGATGGGCGATTGCGTCGGCGACCGATATCGCCTTTTCCCTGGCGGTATTATCGTTGCTGGGTTCGCGCGTACCGGTCAGTTTAAAAATATTCTTAACCGCCCTTGCGATTATCGACGATTTGGGCGCGATTTTAATTATCGCCCTGTTTTACAGCGGCGCTTTGAATATGGCTGCATTGGCCGCGATGGCGGCCTGCGTTTCGGTTTTATGGATTTTGAACCGGCGCAACGTGCAAAATATTGCCGTTTATTTGACGGTGGGATTATGTTTATGGATCGCCACGTTATTGTCCGGAATTCACGCCACGTTGGCAGGCGTTGTTTTGGCAGCGTTCATACCGGGCGGCAAGAAATTGTTCGGCCAATCGCCGCTTGAAAAACTGGAACATGGCCTGCACCCATATGTGGCATACTGCATTTTGCCTTTATTCGCCCTCGCCAATGCCGGACTCGATATAAGCGGCATTGCGCTGGATCATCTGCTGCATCCCATCACCATTGGCATTATCGCAGGATTGGCAATCGGCAAACCGGCCGGCATATTCGGCGGCACATATTTATTTTTGCGCGGCCAATCCGCTATCGATCACGCGATTGATAATCATATCGGCAACATCGGCGTCGACCGGCACATTATCCGCGGCGCTTGCGGCCAATTTCCACGCCAATTGCCCTTCGCGCGGGCAAGGTTCGGCGGATGGGTAAACCCGCACCTGATGCGATATTAATTGCGATGAAATATTTTTAATTGCCGCTTGTGCCATGATAGATTGTTCCAAAGATGATAGTGGTATAGTTATAAAGAAGATTCATTATACCGATTTACGCGAAAAGGTCAGCGATTCGATGGGATTGATGCGAAAATTTTTGTCTTTATTCACAAATGCCGGGTTCCTGTTGGTATTCGCCGGGATCGCCGCATTGTTTTTGGCCAATTTTGCGCCCATCCCATATTTCAACTTTTTGGAATTTACCCCGCGATTGGCGGTTTTCGGCAAACAATTATCGGTGCAATTATGGATCAATGATTTGCTGATGGCCGGATTTTTCTTGTTGGCGGGATTGGAAATAAAACGGGAAATTATGCAAGGCGAATTAAAATCCCGCGCCAAGGCTTCGTTACCGGTAATCGCGGCGATTGGCGGAATGATCGTCCCGGCGGCGATTTATTTGATCGTCACATGGCATTCGCGTGAATTTTGGAACGGATGGGCGATTGCGTCGGCGACCGATATCGCCTTTTCCCTGGCGGTATTATCGTTGCTGGGTTCGCGCGTACCGGTCAGTTTAAAAATATTCTTAACCGCCCTTGCGATTATCGACGATTTGGGCGCGATTTTAATTATCGCCCTGTTTTACAGCGGCGCTTTGAATATGGCTGCATTGGCCGCGATGGCGGCCTGCGTTTCGGTTTTATGGATTTTGAACCGGCGCAACGTGCAAAATATTGCCGTTTATTTGACGGTGGGATTATGTTTATGGATCGCCACGTTATTGTCCGGAATTCACGCCACGTTGGCAGGCGTTGTTTTGGCAGCGTTCATACCGGGCGGCAAGAAATTGTTCGGCCAATCGCCGCTTGAAAAACTGGAACATGGCCTGCACCCATATGTGGCATACTGCATTTTGCCTTTATTCGCCCTCGCCAATGCCGGACTCGATATAAGCGGCATTGCGCTGGATCATCTGCTGCATCCCATCACCATTGGCATTATCGCAGGATTGGCAATCGGCAAACCGGCCGGCATATTCGGCGGCACATATTTATTTTTGCGCGGCCAATCCGCGCGGCTGCCGAAACATTGCAATTGGACGCATATTTTGGGGGTTGGCGCGTTGGGCGGGGTTGGGTTCACCATGTCCTTGTTTATCGGCAACCTGGCATTTACCGACATAGAGTTGCAAAACGAAGTAAAATTAGGCGTTCTAACCGGATCGGTTTTATCGGCCTTGCTGGGGTATGGCATACTGCGAATCGCGCCCAAATCGCGGTGATGCGAGAGGGCGCCACAACAACGTCGCATTTTTATATTACCTTATGTATAATATGATCATGCGCTTTATCGCAATATTGGGATTTTTAACAACGCTGATGATGGCGTCTTTTGTGGCACCGTCTTGTGCGATCGCGCAAACATCAACGCCTGTAAAATCCGCGCCCGCCGGGCAAACGCTGGATTTGCAATACAAAGGATTTTTCGGCGGCATCGAGGCGGCGAATATAACCATTTCGCAAAAAGAAGGTTTGAAAAACCATCTGACGCAATTTGAATTGCGATCCAAAGGATTGATCAAAAAAATCTGGAAATTCGGCGTCACCGCGACCAGCGATATGGCGCGGCAAAAATCGTTTTTTCAAACCACACGGTTCGCATCAATCGTATCGAAAAATAAAAAAGACAAAAAATACGGATGGGATTTCAATTCCAAAACCAAATTGGCGTTCGCGCCCGATGTGCCAAATGACCAACAGCCGGTCGGCGAAATCCACCGGCGCGCGGTTGTCGATCCGTTATCGCTTTTGGTGTTGATTCCCCAGGCGATTCGCGCCAAGCCGGATTTAAATTCGCTAAGCGGATATGTGTTTCCGGTTTATGACGGCAAGCGCCGGTATGACGTAACGGTGCAAAACCCGCGACGCGCCGAGGAAAAAATCGCCGGAAAGATTTATAAAACAATCGGGCTGAATTTGACCATCAACCCCATCGCAGGATTCAAAGACCGCGATACGGATTTATGGAAAAACACCGCCGTGACCGCTTTGTTATCCGATGACGGACGATATATTCCGATACGCATCCAGGCCGATACGCCCATTTCCCCTGTGATCGTTCAATTGCAGAACGGCTTGTAACCGCCATTTGCGGGAACACGCAACGCCCATTGCGCTTTTTGACCGTTAACGGTGTTTTAACTGGTCTAGGATATAAAGATAGGTCATTATTGATCATCTTATTTTATTCCCATAGTCAAAGGATTTTCCCATGAGCAAAAAACGCGTCACCTATATTCCAGGCGACGGCATTGGCGCCGAAGTTTCCAACGCAAGCCGCAAAGTAATCGAATCGATGAATGTGCCGATTCAATGGGAAGACCACATCGCCGGCGAAGCCGCGTTCGTCAAAGGTTATGAAACAGGCGTTCCGACCGAAACATTGGAATCGATGAAATCGACCCGCTGCGTATTAAAAGGCCCGCTGGGCACGCCCGTCGGTTACGGCAATAAATCCGCCAACGTCACATTGCGCAAATTGGCCGAAACATACGCCAATATCCGCCCCGTGCGCGAATGGCCGAATGTGCCGACACCGTTCAAAGGACGCGGGATTGATATTACGGTTGTGCGCGAAAACATCGAAGATTTATATGCCGGTGTCGAACACCAACAAAGCCCAGGCGTATTCCACGCATTGAAAATGATTTCGGAAAAAGGCTGCGAGAAAATCGCGCGTTTTGCATTCGAAGTCGCCCGTGCCGAAGGCCGGAAAAAAGTCACCTGCGCGTCGAAATCCAACATCATGAAAATGACCGAAGGCACATTGAAACGCGTATTCGAACGGATTGCGCCCGAATATCCGGACATTCAGGCCGAACATATGATCGTCGATAATTGCGC
This sequence comes from uncultured Alphaproteobacteria bacterium, assembly GCA_964458615.1. Taxonomy (GTDB): domain Bacteria; phylum Pseudomonadota; class Alphaproteobacteria; order SHNJ01; family SHNJ01; genus SHNJ01. The sequence continues at coordinate 9,775 of CAYWJR010000023.1, read as the reverse complement.
GCATCAATTGGCAAAAAAACCGGAACAGTTCGATGTGATCCTGTTCACCAATATGAATGGCGACGTTTTATCGGATTTGACATCCGGTTTGATCGGCGGTTTGGGTTTTGCGCCTTCTGCGAATATCGGCAAAGACATTGCGATTTTCGAAGCGGTGCATGGATCCGCACCGAAATATGCCGGTAAAAACAATATCAACCCGACCGCGCATATGATGTCGGCCGTGATGATGTTGCGTTATCTCGGTTTCTTGAACGAAGCCGATAAAATGGAAAATGCGATTTACGCAACGTATGAACAAGGTCAATGCATCCCACGCGACGTTGTCGGCGATGCCAAAGGTTGCAAAACCACCGATTTCACCGACGCCGTTATCCAGAATTTGGGTAAAAGCGCGACATCCATCAAGGCGCGCAATTTCAAGGAAATCAAAATTCCGAATGTCCGCGCCGACATCGATTTCGTGCGCGCGAAAACGCGCAGCGTTGCGGGCATCGATTTGTTCGTCGAATGGAACAAATCGGCCGAAGATCTGGCGAAATCGCTGGAAACTTTGGCGGGCAACGGCGCATTGAAATTAAAAGGCCTTTCGAACCGCGGCACCCAGGTATGGCCATCGACCGGCGCACAGCCGGATTTGGTCGATTGTTTTTCATGCCGGTTCGTGGCGCGCAACGACAATACCAACGTGTCCGACGGCGATGTTCTGGATTTGCTGCAAAAATTGAACGGCAAACACGTATGGACGCACATTGAAAAATTGAACGTGTTCGACGACAAAATCGGATATTCCAAGGCGCAGGGCGAAAGTTAAGCGATTGCGCAATCCATAAATGGAAAAGGCGGGGAATTCCCCGCCTTTTTTATTGGCGTTTTATTTGGCGATGATCTTTATCTTTCACCGCGCACGATCATCTTCATGCCCATAAATTCGGCCGCGCCCTGCGGCAACACAACGCGCCGTCTGTGCATATGCGCGGAATGCGCGTGCGCGCCGTCTGTGGAATCGCGGTTTTGCGCGCCATGGCTGATAACGCGCAATGTTTGCCCGATCGTGCCGGATTTATTATGCGGCGTATGTTCATCCCGGTGCTGTTGCAGCAATTTGGAATCGTGCCGTTGCTTATTCCATCTGATACGATGTTTAACCGTATCGATGGACATATCCGGCGTAATCGGCAACGTATCCAACTTCCCTTCGCGGCGCAGTTGCTTTTTTTCTTCAACGCTCATGCCCAGGCGTTTTTCATGTTCGGCGCGGAATTGTTCCAGCGCCATTTGCCGCGCCTGTTTTTTATCCATTGGGAATTTTTTTATGTTTTCATAAGTCAATTCCCGCACGATCGCCAGCGCCATTTTGGCGGCGGCGCCATATGTTTCCTGCATCGATTGCCGCAACGATTCCATATCGCCCGCATTGCGCGCCACGTCGCGTTCCACGCTGGCGGCGATGCGGCGGTTTTTCGCCTGCGAATGATCGTGCAATGCGCCGGTAATGCATAATTCGCACGCGGCAACCCGCATGTCGCGGCGTTGCGCGAAATATTCCGCCCGTTCGCCGGTGCGTTCGGTTTCTTTGCGTTCCTGGCGCAACAAAGCCGCAACCTTGGCGCGCGCCGTTTTTTCGCTGTCGCCGGATGCGATGAATTCCGCGACTTTCGCATCGCGCCATTCCACACGCGCCTGTTTGCGTTCTATTTTGGCGGCGTCCAGCGCCGTCAACAAATTGTCGCCGTCGGCGGCGGTCGCGCCGGGCATTTTAACGATGTCATATAGAGACACAGCGCGCGCCATCGACGCGGACGCGTCGAATTCACGCACCAATTGGCCGGGCGCGAATGAATTTTCAATCTTGTTCACATTGGCGGCGTTTGCGGCCTGGCATTGTTTTTCCGCAATCGCCACTTGGGCGCGCACCTGTTCGAAATTTGGGGAAATAACTTCACTGGCATATTTGCTGGCGGCGGCGATTCCGAATCCATCCGCCATTTTGTCGGTAAATTTTTGCGCGAATAATGCCGCCAAATATCCGGCCGCCGCCTTGCGGTAAATTGTGGCCATATTCACCACATCGTCGCGATTAACCGATGTCGGATTACGGCGCATGTCGGCGATTTCGAATTCCAAACGCGATTTGGCGGATTTCATTTCCGCAAACGCATCTTCGGTTTGCAATGCCGCCCGTTCGGCCAACGATTTCAAATTGGCTTTGCGCTGCGATACCGCGATCCTTTCGGCCAATTCCGATCCGATCATATTGTTTTCCCTACTCCGCATCATGTGCCCTAACCATCTGTTGATTGTTGGCGTATCCTGTGTTCCTGTAACCAACGCGGCCTTTTATGTTATTTTTTAATTTTGTTACTATAAATATTAACTTATCGTAATAATATTATTATATTTCATTATGGTCAATAATATAATTATGAAATTTGTGTGACAGACATTACAAAAAGATCCAAATATCTGTAATTCGGGCATTTTCTGCAAATTGCGGGCCGCGCAGTGCTTGACCCACAATCGGCGGATTGCTAGCTAGGTACCGGTCAATTCAATTTCCATCATGGTTCAATCATATCATGTCTTTACTGCCAAAAAACAATGATTCGGCCGGATTGTCCGCAGACGATATTTTGCGCGCATCCAGATCCGTGATCAAACAGGAATGGTCAAAAATCAACCACCACACACAAGGACAAAAACACATGTTCAAAGAATTCAAAGAATTCGCATTGCGCGGCAATGTCATTGACCTCGCGGTCGGTGTCGTTATCGGCGCGGCTTTTACCACAATCGTCAACTCGCTGGTTGGCGACATCATAAATCCGATTATCGGTTTGATGATCGGCGGGATTGATTTTTCCGATTTCTTTGTAACGTTAAAAGGCGAACATTTACAAACGTTGGACGCGGCAAAAAAGGCGGGCGCGGTAACGATCAATTACGGATTGTTCATCAACGCGGTTGTTAAATTCATGATCGTCGCATTCGCGATTTTTATGGTGGTCAAGCAAATCAATCGCGTAAAACGCGACGAAGCCGTTGCGCCGACCGCGCCGCCGCCGCGCCAAGAAGTCTTGCTTGAAGAAATCCGGGATTTGCTGGCGAAAAAATAACGCCACAGACGGTTAAATGGTAAAAGCCCCTGAATCATATAATTCAGGGGCTTTTTTATTGTTTCGGAAAATCGTTTATCCGTTCATGCCGCCATCGACCGTGATCGTCGCGCCATTCACGTTCGATGCGTCGGGCGACGCCAAAAACGCCACCAGCGCTGCGACTTCTTTTGGTTGGCCGAACCGCCCCAGCGGGTTTAATTTTTTCTGCGAATCCGACCATTCCGACGTTTCCGGATTCATATCGGTATTGATCGGGCCCGGTTCGACGCAATTCACGGTGATTTTACGCACGCCCAAATCCCACGCCCACGCGCGCGACATGCCCGCGACGGCGAATTTGCTCATGGAATACATGGTCATTCCTGGAAAAATCGCCCTCTCGCTTAGAACGCTGCCGATATTCACAATCCGCCCGCCATCAGGCATATGTTTGATCGCTTCGCGCGTTGCTGTGAAAACCGAATATACATTGACGTTGAACATATTTTCAAAATCCGCATCGGTCGTATCGGCCAATGGTTTGACATCGTAAATCCCGGCATTATTGACCAATATATCGATTGCGCCGAAATCATTGGCGATTTGCGCGATTGCGGCCGATACCTGGGTGGGTTTTTGATGATTGGCTTTGTACGCCTTGGCTTTGATGCCTTTTGCGCCAAGTTCGGCGATCAATTTATTCGCCTCGGCGTCCGATTTGCCATAAGTAATGGCGATATTCGCCCCTAAATCCGCCAATTTCTGCGCCGTGGCCGCGCCGATTCCGCGCGACCCGCCGGTGACGATTGCCGTTTTTCCTTTTAAAATCTGCATAGTTACTATTCCTTGGTTGATGAATTGCGCCGTTTATTGTTGCATCAACAATAAGGCGGGGGATTATATTTTCAATACCCCGCCCCAGATCATGGACAAACCCATATGCCAAGCGCATGATGCCCCTATCGGCTAAATCCACCAAGGGAGCACACATCATGAGCAAATTATTCTGCACCAAAAACGTCGGCGACCGCGAACGGTTGTTGCGCGCGATTTTGGGAATGGTATTTTTCTATTTCTGGGCCAGCGGATCGGTTATGGGATTGTTTGGCATCGTCACCGGCATATTGGGCGTCGCATTGATCGTAACCGCGGCAACGGGTTGTTGCGCGGTGTATTGCATGATCAACAAATCATCCTGCGAAACCGGCGGAAGCTGCACCATGCACAAACACTAATCGGTTTGTTGCGGTTAAAATAAAAAGCGGGGCAAACGCCCCGCTTTTTTTTACAAAAAATATCGCGCCGCCCTTAAATCACATCCGCATACAAATCATATTCGTCCGCGTCGGTCACTTGCGCCTTTATGATATGCCCCGGCAAATGGCGTTTTTTGGATGTTAAAAATACTTTGCCGTCCACATCGGGCGCGTCCGATTTCGACCGGCCGACCGTTCCATCCGCGCCGGATTCGTCGATCATCACATCGATGGTTTGGCCGATTTTCGCCTGCAATTTTTGCGCGCTGATTTCCTGCTGTGCCGCCATAAAACGGTTCCACCGTTCTTGTTTCAATTCTTCCGGAACATGATTGGCCAGATCGCGCGACGTGGCGTGTTCGACATTTTCGTACCTAAAACATCCGGCGCGGTCGATTTGCGCCTCTTTGATCCAATCCAGCAAAATTTGGAAATCTTGTTCGGTTTCGCCAGGAAAACCGACAATGAATGTCGAACGCACGGTCATATCCGGGCAAATTTTGCGCCAATTTTGGATGCGCGCGATTACTTTTTCCGCAGCCGCCGGGCGTTTCATCGCCTTCAACACATTGGGCGCGGCATGTTGAAACGGTATATCCAAATACGGCAATATTTTTCCCTGCGCCATCAAAGGCAATATTTCATCGACATGCGGATATGGATAAACGTAATGCAACCGGGTCCACACGCCCAAATCGCCCAACGCCTCGCACAAATCCAAAAATTTGGTGCGATAAGTTTTATCGCGCCATTGTGATTCCGCATACTTCACATCGATCCCATATGCCGATGTATCTTGCGATACCACCAGCAATTCCTTGACGCCGGATTTGACCAATGTTTCCGCCTCGGCCATTACTTCGGATAATGGGCGGCTAACCAAATCGCCGCGCAATTTAGGAATAATGCAGAATGTACAGCGGTTATTGCAACCTTCGGAAATTTTAAGATATGCATAATGGCGCGGCGTCAACCGCACGCCTTGCGCCGGAATCAAATCCGTATAAGGATCGTGCGCTGGCGGCACGGCCTTGTGAATCGCCTTGACGACCGATTCATATTGATGCGGGCCGGTAATTTCCAAAACTTGCGGATGGCGAGCCATAATCACATCGGGTTCTGCGCCCAAACATCCCGTGACGATCACCTTGCCGTTTTCGGCAATCGCTTCGCCGATCGCATCCAGCGATTCTTCGCGCGCGGAATCCAAAAACCCGCACGTATTGACCACAACCACATCCGCGCCGTCATATGACGGGCTGATTTCATATCCTTCCATCCGCAATTGCGTCAGAATGCGTTCGGAATCGACCAACGCCTTGGAACATCCCAAGGAAACCATGCCGATTTTAGGCGCGGCCTTTGCGGCGATATTTTTCGATAATGTTTTACTCATGATAATAATCCAAATCTTTTCCGTATGTTTCCGGCAATTGCCGCCATCCCCAATAAGCCAGCGCAAAAACCGCAGCGCCGATGATTCCCATCGCCGCCAGAGCGCCATAGGATTTTAAACTGGCAAAGGCCAGATTCATAACCAAAGTCGCGCCGCGCGCGAAATTGGGCGCGGTCGTGGCCACCGTGGCGCGGATATTGGTGCCGAATTGCTCCGCCGCCCAAACCGTGCCAAGCACCCACATGCCAAGGGTGCAGCCGAACAATCCGTTCAACATATAAAACTGCATCGGCGTTTGCGGCGTCCATATAAAATATAATGCCAGCACAGCGGTGGCGGCCAACAAGCTGATCAGCGCCGCTTTTTTGCGGCTTTGCAATTTCTCGCTGATATAAATCGCGATCAAATCGCCCAAAATAAATCCGGCGAACCCAACGCCCAAAACGATATTCGGCATAACCGGATCGGCGATTCCCGCCGACCGCGCCAATTCCGGCGACAAAGTCCACACAATCTGCGGGCCAAAAACGCCGGGAACCAGCAACAAAATAGTGCCGATAAATTGCCGCCGCATTTGCGGGTTGCCGAAAATCAATCCCAATCCGCCCCGTTTGACGCCGGTGCCGGGCAAATTTTCAAACATGCCGGATTCCATCAAAAATCCCCGCGCCACCATCAATGCCAAACCGGCGACCCCGCCCAAAATATAAGCGTCCCGCCAATACATATATTGCGCGGCAACCGCGGCCAACATGACGCCGACAAAACCCAGACTGATAAAAATCGTGCTGCCATAACCGCGGTTGCGGCCATTTAATTTTTCGGCGATCAATGTAATGCCGACGCCCAATTCCCCGGCAAGTCCGAATCCGGCGGCAAATCGCGCAACCGCATAGGAATTCACGTCATAAACAAACGCGCACGCAATCGACGCCACCGAATACAATAAAATAGATCCGAATAAACATTTTTTGCGGCCGATCCGGTCGCCCAAAAACCCCCACGCATAGGCGCCAAGAAAAATACCGGCATACTGGCAATTGGATATGAACAAACCGCGCGCGGTTAAATCCGCGCCGCTGAACCCAAGTTCGGTTAAACTGGCAACGCGGAACATGTTGAATAAAAAAATGTCGAACATGTCGACCAGATAACCAAGGCTGGTAACCAATACGGTCGCGTTCCACAACGTATTCGTCAACGCGCCGTTGCCGGCTCCAACAGATGGTGATGCATTACCCAATGCCATTTTATACGCCTTTTGAATTTTGGGCGTTGTATCACAATTTCCCCGATTTGGCAACACGCCGATCCGGCCGATTTGCTTGCCCGGGGCGGTGCAAACCGCTATGTCTTGGATCATGTTTCTTGATTTTTCACGCGCCGAATGGTTTGCCGCAATCGGCATAATTATTTCCATCATCCGTTATGGGATCTATTTCCGCGCCATATATAAAGGCCAAGCGCGTCCGCACGTATTCAGCTGGCTGAATTGGGGATTGCTGGTCGGCATCGGCGCATTTTTGCAATACATGTCGAATGGCGGCCCGTCGGTTTGGGTTTTGGTGTGCGTGTCGTCGGTATGTTTTGCAATCGCCGCAATCGCAACCCGCATCGGGGAAAAAAACATCACGCGCAGCGATTGGATCGCATTCACAATCGCGTTGATGGCGATTCCGGTCTGGCTGTTGACCAAAAATCCGGTTTATTCGTTGATATGGATTATCGTTATCGATTGCGCCAGTTATTACCCGACCGTGCGCAAATCGTGGCGCGATCCGTGGGGCGAACCGCCGGGTTCATACGTGTGGGCGGGATCGCGGTATTTTTTCGCCGCTTTCGCGGTGAATGAATTCACCTGGCAACAAATGATTTATCCCTTATTCCTGATGATGTCGGATTGGGCGTTCGCGGCGTATGTATTTTTGCGTCGGCGGCATTTGGAATCGAAACAATGATATTCGCGCCGGATAAAAATTTACTGTATCGCGATGCGTTGATTTTGGGATTGGACAAACCGGCCGGATTGCCGGTGCACAAAGGCCCCGGCGGCGGCACGCATTTGGGCCAGTTTCTGGACGAATTGAAATTCGGCCTTCCGCGCAAACCCGAATTGGCGCACCGTTTGGACAAAGACACATCCGGCGTTCTAATATTGGGGCGAAATCCCCACGCATTGCGCGAATTGCAAAAAATATTTTCCGGCAACCGGGCGGAGAAAATTTATTGGGCGATCACGGCGGCAAAACCGCCCCACGAATCCGGAACCATCGATGCGCCGTTGTACCGGCATTTATTCAATCCCGGCCAATTGGGATTCCGCATGATCGTCGACGAACGCGGCCAAAACGCGGTCACGCATTATCGCGCATTGCGGCAATTGGAATCGGGGTTTTTATTGGAATTGAAACCTGAAACCGGGCGCACCCACCAATTGCGCGCGCACATGGCGCATTTGGGATGCCCTATTATAGGCGATAAATTATATGGCGCGGATGCAGACCGAAAATTGCCGCATATGTTTTTGCACGCGCGGCAAATCAAGATCCCATTGTACAAAAACAAACCGCCGATTGAAATCACAGCGCCCATCCCGCCCGCCTGGCCGGAATTAAATCAATAGTTATTGAATCAATAATCGATGAACGCGCAACTGAACGACGGCTGATTTTCGAAAAAATACCATTCGGTATGAATCCGGGCATCCCAGTTTTTCAATTCATCCAAATCGAAATTTTTCGGCAACCGGATGGCGAATTTTTGCCGGCGTTTCAACAATTGCGGAAAAACGCCGGTTAAATCGGGGGCGAACATGGCGACTGTAAAACGGTCGCGCCGCGCGTAATCCGGCCCGCCCCAGGGCGGGTCGAAAAACACATAATCGTAATTCCCGCCCGCAATTGCCGCAACCGCATCGGCGGATTGAAATTCAATAAGTCCGTTTACGCCATATATTCCGGCATTATGCGCAGCCATTGCCAGCCGGGCGGAATCAATATCGACCGACGTTACATGGAACCCCGCGCGGGCGAATCCGATCGCGCTGCCGCCGATGCCGCAAAACGCATCGAGTATTTTTGCGCCGCGATCAAGCGGGATTTTCGCACCGATTTGCAACGCCGCGTGTTCGGGCATAACGGAATATAATCCTTCGCGGTCGGTTTGAATGCCGTCGTCGAATTTGGAAAACAGCCAATAACGGCGTTCCCAATAACGTTGCGTATCGGAACCGAACGGCGATTGCGGTGATGTTTTTTGCTGTATCATCGGCCAGCAGAATAAAAGCGTTTGCCGCAAATTCACAACCCCAAATCGGCGCATTTGCCCGCAAAAACCGGAAAACACCATTAAAATGGGGATTATTTGGGGGTATAGCGCTTAAATACGGTTGATTTTGCTTGCGTTGCTGCGGGTTTGGCGTATTTTTTCAAGTACGTTCAACCCTAACTAGACAAGGAGCGTTAAGGTGGCAAAAGCAACTCAACCCACAGTAACCTTTAAAAACATGCTGTCCGAGATCGCTGAAAAATTCGATCTGCCGAAAAAAACTTTGGTTTTGATCGGTGAAGAAATCAGCACCAGAATGACCAAACATTTGAAAAAAGGCGATCGCATTCGTTGGGCCGGCATCGGCATCATCCAAGTGCGTAAACGCGCTGCGCGCATGGGCCGTAACCCAGCGACCGGCGAACAAATCAAAATTCCGGCGAAGAAAAAAATCGCTTTCCGCGCCGCTAAAGATTTGAAAACCGCAGTAGGCAACTAGGCCTTTTGCGCGATTTCATTCGCATAAAACACCTGCCCCAAAAGGCAGGTGTTTTTTTATATATCCGTTATTTAGCGGGCATTTGCCGCAACAGTTGATTTATTGGATTTTTTGCGGTACATCTTTGGCCGCTAAAACGACCGCCATTATACAAAGCAACGCAATACGGATGAGTGGCAGAGTGGTCGATCGCGCCGCACTCGAAATGCGGTATACTCGCAAGGGTATCGGGGGTTCAAATCCCTCCTCATCCGCCATT
>CAYWJR010000022.1:0-21434 GCA_964458615.1 uncultured Alphaproteobacteria bacterium | reverse complement strand
CCTTGCGCCGGATATTATCGAATCCATTCTGAACGGGACACAGCCGCGCACGTTATATTCCCCATTCAAACCCGCCTTGCGCCGCAATAAGACGCGCCTCATCGATAACGCAAGGCGAGGCCTGAGTAGGGAACTCAAAAATGTTTTACCGTTAGATCAAAAGATGCTGGTTATTATGGCGAGCTTCCGCCGTCGCCAAGGCTATGGCGGACAAGTCGTCAAGCAATTGAGCTGAAAAGGCGTCAAAAAATAAGGCCAATAAAAAATCCGCCGACGCTTTTCGCGGGGCGGACAACTTTTCAATCATGATAATTTTGTACCGTATTATTTTCACAAAGTCGAGCTTTTTCTTAGCGTTTCTGCGGCAAACAGCATGTAAATTATTGACGCGCAACCAGAAAAAATATTTTTTCGGGCGGCAACAGCTGGATACAGTTTTGACTCTGCGCGTGAGATTCGAAACGCAGAGAAAAATCTCCAACATTCCCAAGGGCGAAAATACCGTACTACTCTCCGTCCGGTTCGGTTATTTCGAGATCAAATGCGCCGAATGAGTAAAATGTGGCCGGAGATTGGATGCGTCGACAACACCTTGTGGTCCGGCACCATGCGCAAACAGCCCAAATACTGGCCACAATCGCGACCTCTAAAACGCCCACGCAAAATTGGAGAGAACTTTCAATAAAGCAAATGGAGGATGGGATGAGATTCGAACTCACGAGACGCTTTCACGTCTACACCCTTTCCAGGGGTGCGCCTTCAACCACTCGGCCACCCATCCTCATTTAAAACCTTCTTCTTTAAAGCCTTCTTTTCGCCGCGATGCCGAGCGGTTGATTTTATTCTCCCACTCGCGCTTTGCGCTTATGGACGGCACTCGGCCACCCATTCTTATTTAGAAATTTTCGGCAAGAAGATTGAATCCGCCTGCGTTAATCCTATAAATCCGCATGATTCGCTATTCACTGCGGCTGACCTTTTTACTAAAATAGCTATCTTCTGGCAAAGGATAAATTTTGCCCTATATTAGGGGTCTCCGTGACGCTAAATTATAAAAAAGGACAGCAGAATGAACACTTTAGACGCAATTTTGGCCAGACGGGCGGTGAAACATTTCGACGCCGCTTTTATTATGCCGCAAGCCGACCAGGACAAAATTATGGAAATGGCCAGAAATTCGCCGACTTCGTTTAACATTCAACATTGGCGTTTTGTGGTGGTGTCGGATAAAAAATTGCGCGCCGATTTGCGCGCCGCCGCATGGGATCAGGCGCAAGTCACCGACGCATCCATGGTGATCGTCGTTTGCGCGGATTTAAAAGCATGGCAAAAAAATCCGGAACGGTACTGGCAAGATGCGCCGCAACCCGTGCGCGATTATTTGGTTCCGGCGATCGGGCAATTTTACCAAGGACATGAACAATTGCAACGCGACGAAGCGATGCGTTCGGTCGGTATCGCCGCGCAGACAATTATGTTGTCCGCAAAATCGATGGGATATGATTCTTGTCCGATGATCGGTTTTGACGCCGCGGCGGTTGGAAAATTGATCAACTTGCCGGCCGATCATGCGGTTGGCATGATGATCACGGTTGGAAAATCCGCAAAACCGGCCCAAAACAAAGGCGGATTTTTGCCAAAAGAAGAAACCGTAATCAAAGACCGTTTCGCCGCCTAGCGTCTGATCCGGTTTAAGCGGCGCGAAGTTGCGATTGCGGCTTTGCGCCGCCAGCGGATGGTGCGGATTGGTTCATTTCCGCCGCAATTTTGGTCATGTAATTGACAAAATCCGGATCCTCGCCATACAACATGCCGTCCAACGCATTGCGGAAATCGTTTCGTTTAACCCAGAAACGGATGTAATCGTCCCATGATTGCCACAAACGCTGGGTTTGTTTGCTCATATTGTCTTCATATACCAAAATGTATGCGCGTTCGAACAAAGACAGTAGCAAATCGAAAATGATCCGTTTGCGTTCCTGTTGTTCGGCGGTCAATTTGTTTTCTTCGATCACAACCCCGCTCATCAAATGCAAATCGGCGTTGGTCAACAGCAACTGACAAAAATCGGCATATTCATCCGACAATTTTTGATAAATTTCTTCTTCTTCATTTTGGCGTTCGCGTTTTTGTTCGTACCAGAATAACAAAACGGCATAAGGCAGACCAAATACGGTGACGACATAAGACGCCAATTCCCATAATTCCAAACCGCTTAATTCCGACATACCCATTCTCCATTTTTTGTAATATTACAGTAGCACAATATTGTGACAGCCGGATGACTATATAAATATTTGATAAATAACGATTAATTAAGGATAAATAAGAAAAATACCGCGCAAATTTTAACGATTAAGTATTTGCCTTAATGGAAACATTGTGATAACATCAACGTTACAAATATAAAAATTAGGGGACGTAAGATGGGTTTGCAAGAGACATTAAACAAAATGAAATCGACCCGTGCCGCGATTGTCAAAACGCCAATGCCGGCAGCCGTCAACCAAGCATTGCAAAAAATTCAAAAACTTCCCGATGCCGCGCAATCGGTGGAATCATTGATTTCCGAAGATACCAGACAAAAATTGATTTTAAATTCCAGCAGCGTTTTAAAAAAAGAAACCGCTCCAACCAAAATCGCATCCACCACAACATCTGCAAAAAAATCTACCGCGCCAACCCGGCTTAGCAGCGCCGAAATCACAAGATTGATTCAATCCAGCAACAACAGCGGATCCGGCCGCAATCGCGGCGGCATTACGCATGTTTTTAACACAAGATCGCAAGTGGCGATGCACCGATTTGGATCGTCCGCCAGCATGGAAGACGGACGCGATGTTGCAACAGCAGGACGCAATCCGGTCAATTGGCTGGTTGAGCAAACCGCAGGTCCGTTCGATTTTGGTACTGACTATATGTCGGGGCGGGATTTGTTCATTTCGTTCCGCGACAATATCAATGCGCGCGGTTACACGACCCAAAGTTGGATTATCAATATGTCCACCTATACGGGCGAAATCCGTAAATTGATGCGCGATCATGTGTGTACCGCCAATCCGTTCGCCATGCAAATGGCGCAATTTTTCATGGATCATTTCGGCCTGATTTGCAAAATGGATCCCGATAGCATGCAAAGCGCGCGTTTAGCGATGCAATATACCGGATTTATGAAGGACGTCATTATGCCGAACTTGTTCGGCAAATTCGGCGATATGGTTGTCGCATCGGCTTTTCATCCGTCGATGTTATGGCACTTGACCGGCGAATATAACGGCAACGAAGGCAACCCAGGAAACAGCGACGTGGGGTCGGCCAATCAAAATTATGCCCGCGAGTTGATGGAATTGCATACCCTAAGCAACGATCCAAGCAACTATCCGGCGGGTTCCGCTGTATATACCCAAGATCATGTGCGGATGTTGTCGCATATTCTAAGCGGCCGTTACATCGGCCAATATAGCGGACAGCCATTGTATGAAATCATGATGCACCGCGTGCATCATCGCCACGCCGGTTCATCCAGCGTCGCGCCGCAATATTATTTAGGCCGTGGATTCGATATGCGTCCGGTTGTCGATTTTGTGGTGGATCGTTATGTGAATTACAACGAACTTTTGTTGAAACAGGAAATTTTGGATAACCAACGCCGCGTTGTGCGCATGTTGGCCAATCACCCGGCAACCGCCAAAAATCTTGTTAAAAAAATGGTCCGCTATTTTATTACCGACAATATCAACAGTCCTCAGGCCACAGAGATTATCAATGCCATGTACGATGTTTGGATGGCAACCGAAGGCGATATTGGCGCAGTCGCCCGCGCGATGGTTACGCACCGCTACGCTTTGGCCGTGAACGAATCATGGATGGTTCGCAAAATTAAGCAACCTATTAAATACGTCGTCGGCACATTGCGCGCATCCGGTTTATTGCCGCGCAGCGCGCGCCGCGCCACATCGCCGGTGCAATTGACCGATGCGCATTTGGCGATATTGGATAACGCCGCGTTCGGCACCCTGGATAAAATGAACCAAAAATTGGGTCATGCGCCGGATGTGCGCGGTTACCGCAGCGATAACGATATTTGGATTTCACCAAATGCATTGTACGAACGATTGATGTTTTCGATGCAAATGGCGGAACAAATCGCAACGCGTTATACCGCCAGCGATTTTTACAGATTTTCAATGGGGTCTATCGCGCTTTTGGCGTATCCAAGCAACCGGGAATCGCGCGTACAACAAGCGCCGAATCCAATCGCCGCGATGTTAATGTCCCCAACACATATATATTCATAAAATAAATAAAAGTCGGCAGGAGAGAGTAAATGGTAAAAATAACCGAATCGATGAACCGCCGGGATTTCCTAAAAATCGGCGCTTGCGCGGGCGCCATGGCGGGAAGTTTGGCAACGCCGAATTTGGCTTTGGCCACCGTTCCCGGAACAAATAAAATATTAATCACCATTTTCATGAATGGCGGCGTCGACGGATTGAATATATTCTGCCCGTTCCAAGATCCTGTTTACCAACAAGCGCGCGCCAATTATGCCTTGCTGGCGCCAGGCATAAGCCCGACACGGTCTGTTTTAGATATAGGCAACGGATATTACGGCATGAACCGCGCTTTGGCGGCATTGTTGCCGATGTTTCAAGCCAATCAATTGGCGGCATTTCAGGCGGTATCCACAACCGAATCTGTGTCATCGCGCGGCGGCCACGGCGGATCGCATTTTATCGCCAGCGATCATTTGAACAAGGGCGGATTGGTAACGCCAGGCGCAAACGGTTTTATGGCGCGCTTGATTCAATTGGGCGCGGGGCAGGCCGTATCGATGGCCGATTCGAACCGCCGCATGCCGATGCTGGATGGAGCGGATCAAGTAACTGTTTATCAGCGTCCAGCCGCAGCGCCAGGCGGAACCGACGATCTGGTGCAAAGCATCGCCGGCTTGTACCAAGGAACACCGATGCAGTCCATGGGCGATATGATCGTCCAAGGCCATAATCAATCCCTGGCTTTTATGAATGCGCTGGCGGGCCACAATAATTTGACTTGCAACCGTGTTACCGATGCGGGATGCACATCGCGCGCATATGACACGGTTCATTCGCGGGAACGGTTGGCGATTTTGGGATTGTTGGCCAATGCGGGCGTTGCCAACATATTCACCATGCGTATCGACGGCCACGATACGCACAGCAACGATGTGTCCGATCAATGGCTGCGTTCTTTCGCCGAAGGATTGGCCGCCTTGCGCATAAGTTTGGGCAGCAAATGGGCGGATACGTTGGTTCTGGTTATGTCGGAATTTGGACGTTCGGTTCCATGCGATTACACCAATGGCGGAACCAGCCACGGCGACGCGGGGGTTATGCTGGCCGCAGGCGGAAATACCAATATTATGCAATCGATCGGCGGCCGGATTATGCCCGATGTGCTGAATTTAAATTCCCGGTCTTATGACAATTCTTTGCGTCCGGTTGCCGATGCGTTTGAAATCGCGCGCGGTCTGACCGCGGCACATTTGGGATTGTCCGTTCCGGATTCTTTGTTCGTATTCCCTGAACGCAATTTGGCGATGCTGTCGGGCAATGCGTAGTAGAAATTAAAATCGAATAATTTGGCAAAAAAATTGATCAGAAAAAATAAAGCCGCCCGTAACGGGGCGGCTTTACTGCAATATCGGTAATCCGAATTCTAGGCGACCAATTTCAAATTGGCGGCGGCCGGTTTGCCTTTTTGCGTGCTAACGTCAAAAGTGACTTTTTGGCCTTCGTTCAGATTCTTCAATCCTGCTTGTTCCAATGCGGTGATGTGTACGAACACATCTTTGGAACCGTCATCAGGTTGAATAAAGCCGTAGCCTTTGTTTAGGTTGAACCATTTTACAATACCGTTTGGCATCGCAGACTCCATAGTTAAGTTAACAATCCGATGCCATGGAGATTTACAGCCGTGGCACCAACCGAGCTTTAGACCACAAGCTAAGTAAGTGCCATTGGCAAAGACGTAAGCAAAAAGGTAGTAAAGCGTAAGCCCGACTATATCGGTTTTGATTGAAAAGTCAATCTGGGCGGGAATTCAATCCTTAACGGACGCAATGGTTAATTAATCTCATTGCCACGTAACATCATGAAAAATTTAGCAAATGTATCGTCTTTGATGTCGCGGTAACTTTCAAATTGGACATGCGATTGTACGGCGGTAGGGTCGATGCGAATACCCCACATCGGGCCAATATCTTGCGGCAAAAGCGCGAAACGAAAATCGCCGATCACAGATGGATCGTCTGGTTTGACGCCGGTAAATCCGTCGGCAAAAAAATTGAATTTCTGCGCGTCGGCGAATTGCACGCTGGTTGGATCCAAATTCGGGAAATCGCGTTGCATGATTAATTGATCAACCGCTCCGCCAGGATATATTTTTACATCGCCCATCGCCGATATGCGGATGGCGTCATTGTAAATTTTCCCCTGCGATATATAATTGCCGCGCCATAGAATTATATTCAATATGGTCGGCTTGATTTCAAAATGTTCAATCGTGTGCCCTCGCGACTGCGCTAAGTCCATCATGGCATCGGCCGCGCGATTATGCTGTATCGCGCCGAAACCCAAATATAAACATGCCAAACATGCCGCCGCAACAACCCATTTTTTTGTTTTCGTAAAATAGCAACCGATCAATCCCGCCGCCAGGGTCAATGTGACAAAAGGATCGATAATCGCAACAATACCCCACGATGTACGTTTGTTGTCGAACGGCCACATTAAATGCGTTCCCCACGATGTCGCGGCATCGACAAACGGATGCGTTGTATAAGCCAGGATACAAAACATCGCCATCGACCGGAACGGCGCATGACCCCGGATCAAAATCCAGCACAGCACAGCCGCGATCAACCCGCCAATCGGCGCGAACGCCAGTGCATGGGTGAAATGACGGTGATATTCGATTTGCAATAACGGATTCTGCGCGGATTGGATGACAATATCCGCGTCCGGCAACATCCCGGCAATAATACCGCAAATGGCGGCGGCGCCAAAATGTTGGCGTTTGGCGATCAGCGTGGCGGCGGTTGCGCCAAACAAGGCATGCGTCAATGGATCCATGAATTTGAATTTAGGCGGGTTTGCATATTTGGCAAGAGATAAAGAATATTGATTTCCTTGGCACATCCGGCATAGTGCGGGCGAACGACAAAAAGACCAAGATATGGACATTAAAGACTTCGATTATTATTTGCCCGAAAGCCTGATTGCGCAGCGCCCATCCACCCCGCGCGAGGCCGCGCGGCTGCTTGTCGTCAAGCCCAATGATCTTACCGATACGACGGTTGGGAATTTTCCGGATTTTTTGCGCGCTGGCGATTTGTTGGTATTCAACGACACCAAAGTTTTGCCTGCGCGCTTGATCGGAATAAAAAATGGCAAAACGATCGAATTTCTGTTGCATCGTTTAATGCCGGACGGCAATTGGCAAGCAATGGCGCGCGGCGCGAAAAAATTGCGCCCCTGCGACCGGATCGAATTTGCGCCCGGTTTTCATGCGGAAATTTTATCCAAGGATCCGGAACTGGGATTCGTTTATATAACGCTTGTTGCGGCGGATGGAAATATCCCGGCCGCCTTACAACGTTATGGCCACATGCCGATTCCCCCATATTTCAATCGCCAAGACGACGATTTAGATCGCAAGGATTATCAAACTATATTTGCCGACAAAGACGGCGCGGTCGCGGCGCCGACCGCCGGGCTGCATTTCACGCCGGATTTATTGAAACGATGCATGGGCGCCGGCGCGGATTATTGCACCGTCACGTTGCATGTCGGGGCAGGGACTTTTGCTCCATTGCGCACGGATCGCATCGCCGATCACGTGATGCACAAGGAATGGTATGATGTACCGCGCGATACGGCCGAAAAAATTACAAAAACCAAACAAAATGGCGGTCGGGTAATCGCGGTTGGTACAACCGTTGCCCGCAGTTTGGAATCGGCGGCATGCGCCGATGGGACAATATCCGCGCAAAACGGCGATACGCAAATATTTATAACCCCCGGGTATAAATTTAAAATTATCGATTTGCTGGTTACCAATTTTCATCTGCCGAAATCGACTTTGATGATGCTGGTATCGGCGTTTTCCGGAACCGCGCGGATTAAATCCGCCTATGCGCACGCGATTGAAAACAATTATCGTTTTTATTCTTATGGCGACGCTTGTTTGCTGTATCCCGGCAGTTGACCGGCGCGCATACAAAAAATCCTGGATAAAAAATCCAGACAATAAAAAAGGGCGGCCTACAAGGCCGCCCTTTGTATCAAATGCTTCAACCAATGATTAGTTGGTTGGAACGCTTGCTGGCGATGGGATCAAAACCGCATCGATGGCATGAATGATGCCGTTGCTGGCGGCGATGTTTGCCGACGCGACGGTTGCGTTATTCACTTTCAAACCGGATGCGGTGCTGATGGTGACTGGCAAACCTGCTACGGTCGATTGGCTGCTGGATTGTGCGGCCAAATCTTGCGAGCTGTATTTGCCTTTTAGAACGTGATAGCTCAGAACGCGTTGCAATTCGGCTTTGTTTTCCGGTTTTTGCAAATTAGCCAAGGTCGCTGCCGGCAATTTCGCAAAAGCGGAATCGGTTGGCGCGAACACGGTGAAAGGACCCGATGCATTCAATGTATCGGTCAAACCGGCTGCTTGAACCAGGCTGGTGAAAGTTTTCAAGCTTGGTGTCGACGATGCGGTTGCAACGATGGTTTGTTTCGATTGAACGGCTGCGGTCGCGCTTTTTGCGGCGGCGGTGATTGCTGCGTTCGCGTCTTGCGCGGCGTTATCCAAATTGGTGGATGCGGTTTTCGCGGCATTGTTCAATGTCTCGCTGGCCGATTGAGCCATGCTGCCATCTTGGTTGGTGTTGATGAAACCCAAATATTGGGCGGCGCCGATAACGATTACGATCGCTACCAGAACCATAATGATTTTTTTGAAATTGTTGTTCATAATTGCTCCTTGTTGTGCCTTGCGGGCAAACGAATAGACGGTGGAAAGAATGATTTTTTCTACCGTCAAACCCGGTTGCGGTCAATCCTTAAAAGGAATGAACTGCTGCTTTGACGGGGATATAGATTTATGGGCGTCGGCAATAATATTAAAATTCTTCCATATCTGGGATCTTTTGAAATGCGATCCGGCCATTAAAATGGCGGAAATCGGGCTTTAGATCGCCAAAACCGATGGTCCCATATCCGTATTTTTTATTGATTCGATCCAATGTACCCAAAAGCCGGTTTTTATGGACTATTTCCGATTTTACGGCGAATAAATCCATTTGGTGCCGGGATGCGGCCGTGAAATCGGACAACGCCACGCCGATCCGCAATGGTGGATGATCGGGCGCCTTTGCCCACAAACATTCCAACAGATGCAGCAAATCCTGGCTGTCTTGGGTTTCTGGGCATTCGGCGTAATTTTGCCAATAACCGAACGGTTTACAAAATTTCACCTGTATCGAAACGCGTTTGCAATAAACGTCCATCGACCGCAACCGTTGCGCCGCTTTCATCAAAAGATAGCGGGAAAATTTCCGCCCGCCGTCTTTGTGGCGCAATGGCGGTTCCAGAACATGTTGATGGCTGATACTGTGCCGTTCCGATTCCGGCCTATATACGCTGTCGCCACGCAACATGGCGTAAAAACGCTCGCCTTCGATGCCTCCCCAAATATCGTGCAATTCCTGGGCGCCGGCATCGTATAATTCTTGAATTGAATAAATTTCCGCCGCATGCAGCCGCGCCAGCATGCCGTCGCCGATTCCGCACAAATCGTCCAATTCCAGATGCAGTAATTTTTTCGGTAAATCGGATTTGGTTAAAACCGTCAAACCGTCCGGTTTTTGCATGTCCGATGCGACCTTTGCCAAAAAACGGTTCGGCGCGATGCCGATTGACGATGTCAAACATTCGCCCACTTCGCTGCGAATGCTGTCCTTGATTTTATGCGCAATATCGATCGCGGCGTTTGGATCGGTTTGATTGCCGGTCAACCGGCAGGCGACTTCGTCTATCGACAATACGGTTTCAATCGGCAGGCATTTTTCAATCGCCCGTAAAACCGCGTGGTGATATTGCACATATAATTTATGCCGACCGGTTTCCAAATGAATCTGCGGGCACATTTTTTTGGCATCCCCCACCGGGGTGCCGGTTTTGATGCCGAATTTTTTCGCATCATAACTGGCGGCGATAACGCAGGTGCTGTCCACCATCGATGGGACGATGGCAACCGGTTTGCCGCGCAAATTTGGGTGTTCTTGTTGTTCACAGGACGCAAAAAACGAATTTAAATCCAATACCAGCCATTCCACAGTCATTGCATTCTCCCTTATTGCGGTTTTTGCAGCTTTTTATGTTCTTGATTTGTTCTATAATATGGGCGGCTTGCGGTTGCGTCAAGCAAGGCTGGATCAGCAGGCGGATTTTTGCTATTTTCGGTGGCGAAAGGGCAGAAATACCATGACCGCAAATATATCGAATAAAACCAAAGTCGAGGAATGGATTGAAAACAAAGGATTAAATTTGACGGTCAAGGATATGCCCGATACATGCCGTTCCGCCGCCGAGGCGGCATCGGCGATTGGATGCACCGTCGCCCAAATCGGAAAATCGATTATTTTTAAAGACAAAGAACAAGACGCCGCGATATTGGTTATTACCAGCGGCGTGAACATGGTCGATGCCAAAAAATTGGCGAATGAAAACAATTTGCAATTGGAAAAAGCCAGCGCCGATTTTGTGCGTGAAAAAACCGGATTCGCCATCGGCGGCGTGCCGCCATTCGCGCACGCAGCGCCGGTACGGACTTTTATGGATCAATCGTTATTCGAATTTACGGAAATCTGGGTCGCCGCAGGTCACCCATTCAAGGTGTTGCGTATTACGCCCCAGGAATTGCAATCCGTGACCGGCGCCACGGTAATCGCGGTTTAATTATTCCGGCAGATCGAACAGTAAAAATTCCGCCCTGCCGCCGCCCGATCCCGCAATCGATAATTTCGATTCGCGTTCAATGGCCGCGCTGTCGCCGGCCGACAATATCTCGCCGTTGACGGAAATACCGCCATCTATTGCGTGCACCCAATATAAACGGTCTTGGTTTAAATCCATATCGACCGTTTTTCCGGAATCCAGGCGCGATAAATACAAATCCGCATCTTGGTGGATCGGAATAATACCCGGTGACGGATTACCCGATGCTATTTTCCGCAATTGGTTATGCCCGTCATTTGGCAAAACCGATATTTGCGAATAATTCGGGGCAACGCCGCGTTTATCGGGCATGATCCAGATTTGCAAAAAATGCGCCGCATCCGTTTTGGATGGATTGAATTCACTATGTTCAATGCCGGTTCCGGCGCTCATTTTCTGGAAATCCCCGGCTGGAATGATGGTGTCATGACCCAAACTGTCGCGATGCGCGACCGCACCTTTTATGACATAGGTGATGATTTCCATGTCTTTGTGCCCATGGGTGCCGAATCCGGCGCCCGCTGCGACAAAATCTTCGTTGATAACGCGCAATGGGCCAAAACCCATTTTTTGCGGATTGTAATATTCCCCGAACGAAAAGCTGTGATAGCTGTCGAGCCAGGAAAAACGGCTGTTCCCGCGCCGGGCGGATGGATGAATGGTAAGCATGAATAGAATATAGAATCAGGCGGGTTCTTTTCAACTATCTGTGGATTTGGCCGGCGGCTTGGGTCAATAGGACTAAATTTTGCCGCATTCCTGGCGCCTATTCGCGATTGCAACCGCGAATCCCGATAATTGTGTAAATTATAAAATTGGCGACGAATTGATTTTGCAAATTACGCCGCCTGGCGCTAGCGTGTTGCAGTTTTGCTGTTACAAGGGGTACCATGTCGACAATCGCTTCATTAAAAGTATTTTTCAAAGAATGGCTGCGTCAACCGCTAAAGGTTGCAGCCATCGCCCCCAGCATGCCGCCATTGGGGCGGTTTATGGCCGCGCAAATATCGTCCGCGAACGATGCGTTGGTTTTGGAATTGGGCCCCGGCACGGGACCTTTGACCCAGGAAATTTTAAATGCCGGCGTTGCGCCCGATCGGTTGGTTTTGGTGGAACGGAACACCAATCTTGCCGCATTCATGCAAAATAAATTTCCAAATCTACAAACTATCGAAGGCGATGCGTGCGCGTTGGATCAAATATTGCCGGCGGAAATGGTGGGCGAATTCACCGATGTCGTATCGGGATTGCCGTTATTGACCATGCCGCGCCATGTGCGCCGCCAAATCATGCAACAGGCATTCGCGGTTATGAAACCGACCGGCCGTTTTATCCAATTTTCATACGGATTGATTCCGCCATTCGGCCCGAAACATTTGAATTTGACCGTGCGGTTGGCCGGACGCGTGTGGGAAAATATTCCACCCGTCACCGTTTGGGTTTACGAAAAAAACAATTCTGGAAATTAAAAATTACGCGCTGATTTTATCGGCGGGTGCGGGCGCGTTTTGTGCGGATTGCGGATTCAATTGCGCCGCGTTCCATGCTTTTTCCTGATCGTGATATGTTTGGTAACTAAGCGGAATAGAACCCATATAACACAGCGCGATCAAGCCCAAGGTCAACCAAGGTTCGGTGAACAAGGCCGCCATCATAACCCCAACCCCGACCAGGATCAGCGATATATCGGTGTGTTGAATTTTTACCTTTTTAAAGGAATAGGTTGGAATGCGGCTGACCATAATTCCAGCCAGTAAAATAAGCCAAATTGCAATCGCCATCGGCGACCGGATCCAATCCTGGCCGAATTGAAACGACAAAACCAGCGGCGTCAACGCCAATGCCGCGCCCGCGGGCGTTGGCATGCCGGTGAAATAATTGTATTTAAACGCCGGTTTTTCTTCGTCGCCGGTTTCCAAATTAAACCGCGCCAACCGCACCGCCGCGCATACAACGAAAAGCAACGATGCCGCCCAACCGGCGCGGCCAATATCGTTCAACGTCCAAAAATACATAACCATCGCCGGCGCGACGCCAAACGAAATAACATCGCCCAACGAATCCAGTTGCGCGCCGAATCCAGATGTTCCGCCGATAAGCCGCGCGATGCGCCCGTCCAGATTGTCCAAAATCGCCGCCAGCAAAATCGCCATCACGGCATATTCGAATTTTTCTTCGATGGCGAACCGGATCGCGGTCAACCCGCAACATAACGCAATAACCGTTAAGATGTTCGGGATCAATTTATTGATCGACATTTTTTTGTCTTTGTTCGGTTTGATCGGCAGTCGCGGTTTGATTTTCATCGCATTATTCCAAAATAAACGATTGTGGTTTTGTCGGGCAATTTTATTGGGCGGTGCCGGTGCGCGCGGGTTCGGACGATTTAAAATCCGCCAAAACGCTTTCGCCGGCGTAAACATATTGTCCCGGAATAACCAAGGCGTTAACGCCTTGGGGCAAATACACATCGACCCTGCTGCCGAACCGGATCATGCCGATGCGTTGTCCGACACGAACCGAATCGCCGGCATTCACCCATCGCAAAATCCGCCGCGCCACAAGCCCGGCGATTTGCACAACGATCAATTCCTTGCCGTCGGCCAAAGTTAAAACAAATATCTGCCGTTCGTTATCGACGCTGGCTTTGTCCAAAGACGCATTCAAAAATTTTCCAGGGATATATTTTACTTCTTTGATAACGCCGGGCATCGGCGCGCGGTTGATATGAACGTCGAATACATTCATAAAAACGCTGATTTTTGTCAAAAGATTATTGCCATAATTCAATTCTGGCGGCGGCGGCGCCATGGAAATCGTTTGAATCAACCCGTCCGCAGGCGATACCACCAAACCGTCGCGGGTGGGCGTGAACCGGACAGGATCGCGGAAAAAATACGCGCACCAAGCGGTTAACAGCAATCCGATCCAACCGGCATTGGTCGATATTTTAAACAGCAAAAAAGTAACGATGCCGAAAATCGCAACGAATCCCCAGCCTTCACGGTGTACCGGACACAAAATATTTTTAATCACGCCATAATCCTATCGAAATTTGATTTTATAACGGGTAACATTTTGCCCAAACTGGGCTTTGCTGGCAAATCTAAAATCATCAACTCATCAAGGAGATGTTTCAATGAAACGGTCATTATTGAAATTAAACGGCGTTTTAATGGTTCTTGTCGCATTGACTATGGGCGCAACCGTTACAGTCGCGGCACAAATGGCGGAAAAGGCCGAACCCGCGCCGATTAAACCTGTTCCGGAAATCATTCACGATATGCCGCATCACACCAACGGGGCGAAAACAAATTCAATCGCGCCTAAATCCGCGCAATCGAAATCGAATTCGTCCATCGCGGAATATAAAAAGGCGATGGATAAAATGCACACCGCGATGATGATTCCGTATACGGGCGATGCGGATGTGGATTTTGTGCGCGGCATGATCCCGCATCATCAGGGCGCGATCGATATGGCCAAAATCGTTCTGTCAAACGGCGACGATGCGGCGATTAAAAAATTGGCGGCGGAAATTATCGCGGCGCAAGAAAAAGAAATCGCGATGATGCAATCCTGGCTGGCCAAAAATGACAAATCCGGATCGGCGAATTAGTTTTTTGTGATGACAAAAAGCAAAGACCCCGGCAGCGGGGTCTTTTTTGCTTAGAAAAATGATCAATAAGAATAATGGTGGACCCGATCGGGATCGAACCGACGACCTCCACAATGCCATTGCGAGAGAATCAGCCTTTGAAGCACAGCGATGCACAAGTCAATCCATCGCGACACGCCACAGGTTCCGGTGCCAGTGATGGTCAGCCGGACGTGCCCTGATACGGTGACGTGCTGGGGTTTGGTTGTTGTCATGGTGGCTCCTTGAGGGTTTGGGGTTGGTGGAATCCCGCTCTGGGAGCGGGCTCGAAGACACCAGTGAGGTATGCAGTTGTCGATGTCCGTTCTGGGACGCACCTCCTGCCGGAGTGGAACTTCGGCGATGACTGGGCCATGAAGAAAGGCCCGTATGACTCAGTATACGCCGAATGCGATTGCGTGGTTGCACTGACGCGACCCTGCGGCGTCTTGCGACGTCGAACTGGCAACGAAGCGAGACTTTTTGTGGAACTCCCCCTATTTCGGCTGAATGAAACTTGCTGATTATCTCTTCCAAACGGGAATGACCACAACACAACTGCGGCGGGCATTGGGATTGGCCAGCCGGAGTGCCATTACCCGGTATCTTCACGGTGAACGAGTCCCCAACCCAACGACCTTGCAGAAAATCATCGAACTGACGGGAGGGCGGGTGCAACTCCGCGATTTCCTGTCGCCCGGCAATCCGGAATGTGCGACCGTGATCGTGCTGCCCAATGGCCGCAAGAAACTCGTCTTCCCATGGTCTACGCGGGAGGTCGATCTTCTTGCCGCGAACGATGCCGAGAACACACGCGCGATTGAGCAGGACAATCTCAGCGAACCGATGCGGCGGGCTGTGGCAGTCATGGCTGATCGGGTGCGGCGCAGCCACAACGGCAACTGGTTGCTGGATGGGCGTCCGAGCGATCTGCGGCGGATTGCCCTGCTCGAATGGCACAATGCGGCGAGAGCTTGCGTTGCTTAGCGCGGCAGTGCGATTGGGACATCGTCGCGGACTGATCGTGTACTTGCCGTTTTTGATTAGCTTGCCGGAACCCCCACCACGGGAACGCATCATCTCGGTTGATGATGCTCGCCGACTACTGGCCGCGTGCGATGAGCCGTATGTCCGGCGTTTCGTTCTTCTCTGTCTCCACACGCTGCAACGGCCCGGAGCGATCTTCGACTTGCGAACGGATCAAGTGGATTTTGTGACCAACCAAATCAACTTTCTCCCTCGTGGCAGATTGCAAGTGAGTAAACGTCGCCCGATCGTGCGGATGACCGTAACGCTCCGTGATGAAATGACCAAAGCGGTGGCAGACTCGAAGAGCGGATTCGTGTTAGAGAAAGGCGGTATCCGGTTACGCAGTATGCGGAAAGCGTTCGCGTCGGCAGTGCAACGAGCAGGGCTGAACGATGTCACGCCGTATGTGCTGAGACGTTCTGGCGCGTCGCACATGGCCGCATCCGGCGTGCCGATGCATCAAATAGCCTCGATCCTTGGACACACGACGCAGCGAACAACAGAGGTGTACACCAAACGCCGGGCGGAGTTTCAGGCAGAGGCGACGATGATGCTGGATGAAATGTTCGGCGTTGCCAGAGTGGACAAAGACGTAGTGCCCAACCAAGCGAATCCAATAACGGAACGGACGCTACATTCTGCTGCCCAATCCGCGCCCCACTGCGCCCCAAACTGCGCGCCAAACGCTGCCCAGAGGCGTAGTTCGGCGGATGTTTTTAGGAATGCTGCAATACGCGGAAACCCGCAGAAAACCAAGCCTAGATGCTTGGTGGACCCGATCGGGATCGAACCGACGACCTCCACAATGCCATTGTGGCGCTCTCCCAGCTGAGCTACGGGCCCATCTGTCCAAAGACAGTGAGTGGGGGAACTTATACAAATTCCCTTGGTAAAACACAATAAGTGTTTTTAGGTGCATTTAACCGCGCGTTTAAACCGTTGAAACGTCGCCAAATGCACGGTTAAAATTAATCTTCTTCGATAACGGCGGCGATTGGATCTTCTTCTTCGGTCAATGTATCGGTGTCTTCCAATACATCGCCGTCTTCGCCTTCTTCGCCTTCGATGTCGGGCAAATCATCCATTTCGATTTCTTCGTCCCCATCGCTTTCAATTGCCAATGCCTTTTTCTTTTTCAATTTTTCGGCTTCGGCGGCCGCTGCTGCGGCTGCTGCCGCGCCGCGTCCACGGCGGCTTTTGGTGATGGCTTCGGGATTGATCGTTGTGCCGCATTTCGGGCAAATGATCGGATCTTTTTTCATATCGTAAAACCGCGCGGTGCAAGACGGGCAAATGCGTTTAATGCCCCATTCCGGTTTGCTGCCCGCCGCCAAACTTAAAATCATGCTGGCGGGACGTTTGATTTCGGTTTTTTGCGATTTCGCGGCGGTCTCCGCGGCTTTGGCAATCGCCGCCTTGGCGGCTGGCTTATTCTTGCCGGTTTCCATTATTTTGGGCGCGGTTTTTGCGGGTGCGGATTTTACGGATTTTCCGGCCGGTTTTGCGGGCGTGGGTTTAACGGTTTTTGCCGGTGTTTTGGCAAGATTTTTGGCGGGGGCTTTGTTCGATTTTACGGCTTTTTCTGTTTTTTTGTCGGCCTTTTTCGGTTTTGCCGCTGATTTGGCCTTTGTTTTGTTTTTCGCCATAATATGCAACCCTTTGAAAAATATATCGATTGATACAACCATACGAATGATGGCTTGGCGCCATTTGCCAAAAACTGCACACGATGTCAAATGGTTTTCACCCTTTTATTGTTTTGACAACGGAATATAGGGGGTTGTTTGATCAAGATTCGTTGCGTTCTGGCAATTACTTAAAACAATTGACTTGAACGAATACCGGCTTTACATCACCCGCTATGATCGTAATTGCAATTGACGGCGATGCCGCCGCTGGTAAGGGCACTTTGGCGCGGCGCCTCGCGGCCGAATTGGGTTTTGCATATTTGGATACCGGGTTGTTATACCGCCAAACCGCGTATATCATACTGAAAAATAATAAGAATATTAAATCGGAAGCCGATTGCCACCAAGCGGCACTACAAGTCGTACTGGGTGATTTGGACGAATCGAAATTGCGTAACGAAGCTTTGGCAATCGCCGCCTTGGCGGCTGGCTTATTCTTGCCGGTTTCCATTATTTTGGGCGCGGTTTTTGCGGGTGCGGATTTTACGGATTTTCCGGCCGGTTTTGCGGGCGTGGGTTTAACGGTTTTTGCCGGTGTTTTGGCAAGATTTTTGGCGGGGGCTTTGTTCGATTTTACGGCTTTTTCTGTTTTTTTGTCGGCCTTTTTCGGTTTTGCCGCTGATTTGGCCTTTGTTTTGTTTTTCGCCATAATATGCAACCCTTTGAAAAATATATCGATTGATACAACCATACGAATGATGGCTTGGCGCCATTTGCCAAAAACTGCACACGATGTCAAATGGTTTTCACCCTTTTATTGTTTTGACAACGGAATATAGGGGGTTGTTTGATCAAGATTCGTTGCGTTCTGGCAATTACTTAAAACAATTGACTTGAACGAATACCGGCTTTACATCACCCGCTATGATCGTAATTGCAATTGACGGCGATGCCGCCGCTGGTAAGGGCACTTTGGCGCGGCGCCTCGCGGCCGAATTGGGTTTTGCATATTTGGATACCGGGTTGTTATACCGCCAAACCGCGTATATCATACTGAAAAATAATAAGAATATTAAATCGGAAGCCGATTGCCACCAAGCGGCACTACAAGTCGTACTGGGTGATTTGGACGAATCGAAATTGCGTAACGAAGCAATTTCCCAGGCCGCGTCTGTCGTTGCGGCTTATCCGGCTGTGCGCCAGGCTTTGCTTGGGATTCAGCATAATTTCGCCCAAAATCCGCCGGACGGCAAAATGGGCGTGGTTTTGGATGGGCGGGACATTGGCACGGTAGTGTGTCCTGGCGCTACCGTGAAACTTTATGTCACGGCCGATCCGGCAATTAGGGCGCAAAGACGCGCAAAAGAGTTGCAAGATCAAGGCATTGCCGCTATACAGGCGGAGGTTTTAGCCGATTTAAAACAACGCGATGACCGCGATAGTGGCCGCAAGGTCGCACCGCTTCGGATTGCCGATGATGCCTATCGATTGGACACATCGGGTCTTGATGCGGATCGGGTTTTCGCTTTGGCGCTGGGTCACGTTAAAAAGATCCTGGCCAAATAACTTGTGAAATAATCGGAATAAAACCCAAGGTTTGCCAGTAAGTTGACCGTCGATTTATTCCGGTCATACCGAAAAATAAGCAAGCCGCAAAGTAGGGGCAGCAGTAACGCATTTGTTTTGCCACAAATGCTTGCCGTTCCTCTGCTATTTGTTTGATGAAAGTTGAGGAATAATATTATGGCAAGGACAAGTGCAGTGGCTAAAAAAGAAGTATCAGCGGCAGGCGGCGAAGATTTCGCATCGTTATTAAAAGATTTTTACGACACCCGCACCACGGGCGAAGGCAACGTGGTCAAGGGATTGATCGTCAGCATCGACGGCGATTATGTGACCGTGGATGTTGGATTGAAATCCGAAGGCCGGATCCCATTAAAAGAATTCGCATTGTCGGGCCAAGGGCCTGAAATCAAGGCGGGCGATTCGATCGATGTTTACATCGAACGTTACGAAGACAAAGACGGCATGGCCGTTTTGTCGCGCGAACGCGCGAAACGCGAAGAATCGTGGGTTGTTTTGGAACGCGCCCATCAAAGCCAGGAACGCGTCACCGGCAGCATTTTCGGCAAAGTCAAAGGCGGATTCACCGTCGATTTGTCGGGCGCTATCGCGTTTTTGCCCGCATCCCAAGTCGATATCCGTCCTGTGCGCGATGTCGGCCCGTTGATGAACACCCCGCAACCGTTCGTTATTTTGAAAATGGATCGCAAACGCGGCAACATCGTTGTATCGCGCCGCGCGATCTTGGAAGAATCGAGAGCGGAAGCGCGCAATGAATTGGTCAGCAATATTTCCGAAGGCCAAATTTTGAACGGCACCGTGAAAAACATCACCGACTATGGCGCCTTTATCGATTTGGGCGGCGTCGACGGATTGTTGCACGTTACCGACGTTTCCTGGAAACGCATCAACCATCCATCCGAAGTATTGTCGGTTGGCCAGCAAGTCAAAGTTCAAGTCATCCGTTTCAATCAAGAAAACGGCCGCATATCTTTGGGTATGAAGCAGTTGGAACAAGATCCTTGGGCGGCGGTGCAGGCGAAATACGCAGTCGGCAGCAAATTGACCGGCCGCGTGACCAACATCGCCGATTATGGCGCGTTTGTTGAAATCGAACCGGGCGTCGAAGGTTTGGTGCACGTATCCGAAATGAGCTGGACCAAGAAAAACGTTCATCCGAACAAAATCCTGTCCACCAGCCAAGAAGTCGAAGTTATGGTATTGGATGTCGATTTGTCCAAACGCCGCATTTCGCTTGGTTTGAAACAATGCATGGCCAATCCGTGGGATTCGATCAAAGAACAATTCCCGATCGGCGCCGAATTTGAAGGCGAAATCAAAAACATCGCCGATTTCGGTTTGTTCATCGGCCTTGTCGGCGATGTGGACGGTTTGGTTCACGCCAACGACTTGGATTGGAGCGCTGCATCCGAAGAAGCCTTGAAAAAATACAAAAAAGGCGAGCGGATCAAAGTAAAAGTTTTGGACATCGATCCTGAAAAAGAACGCGTTGCATTGGGCGTCAAGCAATTGACCGGCGATCCGTTCGAAGGCGCTTTGTCGAAAGTGAAAAAAGGCGATGTTGTCACTTGCACCATCACGGCGATTGCCGATGCGGGATTGGAAGTCAATGTTGTCGAAGGCGTAACCGGATTTATCCGCAAAGCCGATTTGTCCCGCGACCGCAGCGAGCAACGCACAGACCGTTTTGCGGTCGGTGAAAAGCTGGATGCGAAAATCACCAATATCGACCGCGCGACCCGCAAGGCCGCTTTGTCGATCAAAGCGCGTGAAATCGACGAAGAAAAACAAGCGATGGAAGAATACGGTTCGACCGATTCCGGCGCGCGTTTGGGCGATATTCTGGGCGCTGCTTTGGGACGCAAATCCGAAACAGCAGCCGAAGAAAAACCGGCCAAACCGGCGAAAAAGAAAAAAGCCGAATCTTCGGAAGGTTCCGCGGAGTAATCCGCCGATTCCAAGAAAACAAAAACCCGCCGGTTACTCGGCGGGTTTTTTTATGGGCTGGATTTTGGCTTGGCGCCTCATGTGGTACCGGCAGTGTTTTTCAAATTCCGTTACAAAACCCAAATTGTCATATAATTTTTTGGCCGGATTGACCGTTAATACCAACAATGTCACGGCAATATTTTTTTTATCGGCTTCTTTTAATATACCGCGGATGATTTGCGATCCTATGCCTTTACCCTGATATTCCGGCAGGATATGAATATTATCGATGATAATTTCCTTGGCCGTTCTTGTGACCGAAACCCGCCCAATATCTTGATTTTCAAATTGTACGATGCTGGTAATCGCCTGGTTGAATTTATTTTTTAAAAAATAGGATTCGATATCGGCGGCATTCTGCCAGGTTTTGCGGACATAAGGTTCCATGACCAATCGGGTCAAACGATCGACAAATGATTGATCCGATTCGGCAGATGGGCGCAGTTGAACAAAAACCAAAATATTTCCTTTGAAAAAGAAGCCGATAAAAAAAATATTGCCGTGACATTGTTGGTATTAACGGTCAAT